>JAICHN010000156.1 GCA_025924845.1 Chloroflexota bacterium
GCCCCGGCTACCCCGCGGGCCCCCACCAAGGCGCCGTTTCGTGTCGCCTCACCATAGGCACCTCGGTCGCGTAGTTGGGTGTACGCGGCCGAGGCCCTGGCTCCTCTATACCGCGAAGGCGGGGGTGCGAGAGATTTAGTGCAGCAGTTTTGGACCGCGCTGCCCGATACCCTGGCCAACGGGCTGGCGCAGGGCATGATGTACGCCCTCATTGCCCTTGGCTATACGCTTGTCTATGGCATCCTGGAACTGATTAATTTCGCCCATGGCGATGTATTCATGCTGGGCGGGCTGCTCTCGTGGGGTGCCCTGAACCGGTTGTTCGGCGGGCCGTTAGGAGATAACTTCGGCGTCCTGGGCGGCGGAACCCTGGTCCTCGCGGTGGTCACCGCTCTGGTCATAGCCATGGTCTGCTGCGGGGCAATCGGCTTCGGCATCGAAAGATTCGCCTATCGTCCGCTCCGCAACGCGCCCCGCCTGGCCCCGCTGGTCACGGCCATTGGGGTGAGCTTCATTATCGAGAACGCCGTGCTGGTGTGGCAGAACGGCTCGGGACACGTCACGATCACCTATCCTGCCCTGGTCAATCAAAGCATTATTACCGCTTTTGGCTTGCACCTACAAAGTAAAGCGATTGTGGTTTTTATCGCCGCGCCGATCCTCATGGCCGGACTGATCTTGCTGGTGAACTATACGCGGATCGGTAAGGCGATGCGCGCCACGGCGCAGGACCCCGAGGCGGCGCGCATGATGGGAATTGACGTCAACACAATCATCTCCATCACGTTCGTGGTCGGCTCCGCGCTGGCGGGCGCCGCCGCGGTGATCTATTGCATGTATTACAACTATGTCAGCTACGATATGGGCTTCCTGGTGGGGCTCAAGGCATTTACGGCGGCGGTATTGGGCGGCATCGGCAATATTCGCGGCGCCATGCTGGGCGGGGTGTTGATCGGCGAGGTAGAAGCGGTGTCAAACGCGGCGGGCAACGGAGTGGGATTGCAGTGGTCGGAGAGTGCCGTCTTCTTGGTGCTTATGCTCGTGCTGATCCTGCGTCCCAATGGTTTGCTCGGCGCGCAAGTGGTGGAAAAAGCGTGATACCTAGCCTCCGTATCGCTTGGCGCGCGGCACGAACCTGGAGCCTGCGGCAGCGCTTATTTGCCGGCCTTGCCTTCACGATCGTGATTGCCGTGATCGCGCAGCTATTCTTCGGCGCCGAAAACTACCTGGCGGATCTGGGCGCGGCCGCCATAGCCGGCCTATGGGTGACCCGCGCCGCGCCGGAAAAGTACCGCCTCCCGGCAGGCTGGATGGTGACGCTCGTCACCGCCATCCTGATTGTGGTAGCGCTCGGTCCGACCGGGCACCAACAGGATATCGTCGGTGATCTGGTGCAAGCGGAGATCTTCGGCATGCTGGCCCTGGGGCTCAATGTGGTGGTCGGGTTCGCCGGCCTGCTTGACCTCGGCTATGCCGCCTTCTTCGCCATAGGCGCCTATGTGTTCGGCTTTATCGCCTCGGCGAACTTTCAACCTACGAGTTCCTTCAACAGTCCAATCATCAGTTGGGGCCCGAGCGGTATTCATGCCAACTTCTGGCTCTTTCTGCCCGGCTGTGCCCTGGTGGCGGCGCTCTTCGGCGTTATCCTGGGCGCCCCAACCTTGAGGCTGCGCGGGGACTATCTGGCCATCGTGACCCTCGGCTTCGGCGAGATCGTGCATAAGACGGTGATCAACCTCGGGCCCGGCGCGACGATCCAGGCCCTGGGTTGGCCCAATATCACGGGCGGCGATAACAGCCTCTCCGGTATCTTCCAACCGCGCATCGGCCCCTTGCAATTTTCCACCGATCAAGTGCCCTGGTATTATCTCTGCCTGCTGGTGCTCGGGCTGATCATCCTCATCGCCTACAGCTTGCAACGCTCCCGGGTGGGACGGGCCTGGGTCGCCATGCGGGAAGATGAATTGGCGGCATCCTGCATGGGGATTAATCTGCGCAATACCAAGCTGATGGCCTTTGCCATGGGCGCCTTCTTCTCCGGCTTCGCGGGCGTGATCCAGGGCAGTCAGATCGGTTCCGTTAATCCGGGGCAATTCACCTTCACCGTATCGATCACTATTCTGGTCATGGTGGTGCTGGGCGGTATCGGCAGCGTGCCCGGCGTGGTGCTTGGGGCGGCGATCATCGCCCTCATGCAATATTTCCTCCTGGATCAGATGAGCAGCATTTCCCATTGGTTCGGTGCTAAGATTCATGTGGGCTTCATTCGAGATGCCGACTTTACCCAGTCTGAGTACCTGATCTTCGGGATCATGCTGGTCGCTATGATGCTTTTCCGACCCGAGGGCTTGATCCCGAGCAGCCGGCGACGCCTCGAGTTGCACCCCTCCGACGAAGGCATGCGCATCGAAGAAAACCAACAGCTCTATGACATGCGTACGGAGGGCTCATAATGGCCCTCACGGCGCCCCGATATAGGCCGGCAGACGGCGAACCGCGCCCAGGGGCGCTGTTGCAAACAATCGGCATGACCAAGCTGTTCGGCGGCCTGGCGGCGGTGCAGGATATCGATTTCCACATCGATCCCGGTGAAATCGTCGGGGTGATTGGGCCCAACGGCGCCGGGAAGTCCACCTTTTTTAACCTGATCACCGGCCTTTATAAGCCCACTCGTGGGCGTATCCTGGTCGAGGGTAAGGATCTGACCGGAAGGCGGCCCGACGTGATGCTCCGCTCCGGCGTGGCCCGTACCTTCCAGAATATTCGCCTGTTCCAGAACATGAGTGTATTGGAGAACGTCCTGGTCGGCTACCACAGCCGCCTCCGTTCGCACCTGATCGGCGACATACTCAAGCTGCCTGGAACCCGGGCCGAGGAACGCGCCGCGCGTACCCATGCGCTCGACATCCTGCGTTTCTTCGGGGATCGGCTCTACCCCTACCGGGAGGATCTGGCGCGGAACCTGGCCTATGCCGACCGCCGCCTCCTGGAGATCGCGCGCGCCCTGGCCGCTCGCCCCAAGGTGCTGCTGTTGGATGAGCCGACCGTGGGGATGAATCCCTCGGAAACCGAGCATGCGATCCGCCTGATCGCCCGTATTCGCGATCAGGGCCTGACCATCGTGCTGATCGAGCACAAGCTCAACGTGGTGATGGGGATGTCGAATCGGGTGGTGGTGCTGGACTACGGTGAGAAGATCGCCGAGGGCTCGCCCCGCGAGGTGCAGGGCAACGAGCAAGTGATCGAGGCCTATCTGGGCCGGAAGGCGGCCGCCCAGGCCGCCGCCTTGCTCGATAAGCGCGAGGCGCGCGAGGACGCTGCCCAATGAGCATGCTGCAATTTACCGCGGTACACACGCATTACGGGCCGATACACGTGCTCAAAGGGGTGAACTATCGGGTGGAGGAGGGGGAGATCGTCTGTCTCCTGGGGGCGAACGGGGCAGGCAAGACGACCACCATGAAGACTATTCTGGGCCTGGTCCGTCCTTCCAGCGGTGGAGTCAGCTTCAAGGGAAAACGGATCGACCGCATGACGCCTCGGGACGTGGTGAAGTCCGGCATCGCTCCCGTGCCCGAGGCCCGGCGAGTATTCGCCCGGATGAACGTGATGGAGAACCTGGAACTGGGCGCCTACACCCGACACGATCATAAAGCCATTGCCGAGGATCTGGCGCGGGTATTCGACCTGTTCCCACGCCTCAAAGAGCGGCGGAAGCAAATGGCCGGCTTGATGAGCGGCGGTGAGCAGCAGATGCTGGCCATTGGCCGCGCCTTGATGGCCCGTCCCACCCTGCTGATCATGGACGAGCCTTCGATGGGGCTGTCGCCCATCTTCGTGGAGCGAGTGTTCGATACGGTACAGGCAATCAACAAGCAGGGCGTGACCGTGTTCATGGTCGAGCAGAACGCCAATATGGCGCTGACCATCGCCACGCGCGGCTACGTACTGCAAACCGGCGAAGTGGTGCTCGAGGACAGTTCCGCCAACCTCCTGCAAAGCGAACTGGTGCGGAAGACGTACCTGGGCGAATCAATAGAGGTTAACTAATAGCGAAGGGGGCCGCCGGTTACCGGCCCCCTGATGGTTCATGGATGCGGCGACTTGGTCTTAGGCCACGCTTTCCACCTCCGGCGCCAGGCTTATGAGGGGATCGCCTTCGCCGAAGGCCGCGGCACGGGTGGACCAGGCGCGCAGCGGGGCGGGCACCCACCAGTTCGCCGTGCCTAGCAGCGCCATGATCGAGGGTACCAGCAGAACGCGGATCAACGTGGCGTCCAAGGCGATGCTGGCCAGCAGCCCGATGCCAAGCTCCTTGAGCAGCACCTGGCTGCTCAGGACGAAGCCGCTGAAGGCCACCACCATGATCGCCGCCGCCGAGGAGATCAGCCGCCCAGTGCCGGCCAGCCCGAAGACCACGCTCTCACGGTTGTCGCCCGTAGCCAGCCAGCGCTCCCGAATGCGGCTGAGCAGGAACACCTCGTAGTCCATGGAGAGGCCGAACAGGATGGCGAACAGGAAGATCGGCACCACGCCGCTCACGCCGCTCTCGGGCGTGAAGCCCAGCAGGCCGGCGCCGACGCCGCGCTGGAAAACCAACTGCAGCAGCCCGTAGGCGGCGCCCACGGAGAGCAGGTTCACCGCGACCGCCTTGAGCGGCAGGATGGCGGAGCGGAAGGCCATCACCAGGAAGGCGTAGCTGAGCACCAGCACGAGGGCCACGATCAAGGCGAAGTGGGCGTAGAGGGCATCGTTGAAGTCGGTGTACTCGGCCTGGGTACCGCCCACCAATGTGGTATTCCCGCTCACGGTGCCCGCGCCGCTCGTGGGGGCTAGGGCGCGGAGGCGGCGCACCAGATCCTCCGCGCTCTTGGTGCCAACGTCATGCCTGGCGATCACGGTGATCAACGCCACCCGGCCGTCGGCGCTCAGGAAGCGGCCGGTGACCTGCCGGAGCTGGGCCGCGGTGGGCGCACCCACCGCGGGCAGCAGGTCGGCTGGGCCTGATACTCGCGCCACCTCCCGGTCGCGGGCGATAGTCGCTTCCAGGGCGCGCAGCGCGGCGATCTGGCTGGGTTGCAGTAGGGTGCCGGTTCCCAGGTGCTGGATCAGCACCTGGGTGGGGGTCGAGCTGCTGGGGAAGTGGGCTTCCATGAAGAGAGCCCCTGCCACCGCTTGCTGGGAGGCGGGTTGATTCTTCAGGCTGCCGTAGGCGAAGTTGAGCTGCGTGACGGGATAGGTCAATGCGAGCAGGATGGCCAGGACCAGACCGCCGGCAATGATTGGTCTGCGCATGATCGCCGTGGCCATCCGGTGCCAGAGGCCGCGCTCTCCCGTGCGCAGGAAACGTCGCGGCACCACGCGTAACCGGTTCACCCGCCTGCCGAGCATCCCGAGCAGGGCGGGGAGCAGGGTCATGGTCACCAGCAGGGCGGTGATCGGGACCAGCAGGCCGCCCAGGCCCAGCGCTACCATGAAGGGAACCCCGGTGAGGAGCAGTGAGGAGATGCCCACCGCTACGGCCAGGCCGGAGAAGAAGACCGAGCGCCCTGTCGTCTCCATGGTCCGCACAATGGCCGCCTCTACCGTCCTCCCCGGCACCTGCAACTCTTCGCGGAAGCGGTAGAGGATGAAGAGTGAGTAGTCGATGCCGATGCCCAGGCCCAGCAGGGTCACGATGTTGGTCACGAAGATATTCGCGTCGATGAAGTGGCCCAGGAGGAAGGCCAGCGCCAGGCTGAGCACGATCGAGGAGACGGCCAGAACCAAGGGCAGTGCGACGGCGACCAGGGTGCCGAAGACCAGCAGCAGGATGGCGATCAGGATGGGCAGGGTTTCACCGTCGCCCTTGGCCGCGTCGTCCTTACCTGCCTTCTGCATGTCGTGATTGGCGGCGGGGCTGCCGGTGACGTAGGTGTCCAGGCCGGGGGTCCGCACGATCTGACGCAGATGGTCGATTTGGTCCTCGATCTTCACCTCTTTGAGGTTGCTCGACAGCAGGATGGCGACGCCGTGGCCGTCGGTGCTGAGCAGTTGCCGGTTCCCGGAGACCAGGGGGTTGTCAAGATAGGCGACGCGCATGCCGGCGTCGGCGCGGATGCGCGCGGCGGTAGCGGCCACCGCCGCTCGGAACGTCGCGTCGTGTATGCCGGCGCGGGGATCATGGATCACCACCAGGGTGACCTTTTGGTCGTTCTGGTGAAGGCTGGTATCGAGCAGCGCGGCGGCTTTCGCCGAGTCGCTGCCCGGGCTCACCAGACTAGCGGGCCCAAGCACCGAGCCGACCTGGCTGGCCAGGGCGGCGGCGACGACCAGGATCGCCAGCCAGGCGCCGACCACGGCCTTGCGTCTACGATACATCAGGTGCGCGAGTTTGCCGAACATGTCTGTCTCCCTCTCTCATCGTTGGTCCCTATCTAGTCACCACGCAGGCTTGTCTGCATCGCGTAGCAGTTGTCGCGCGTGAACACGTCCGCGCCACCCAATCGGCCTTGCCACTTGGCAAGCATGGCCTTGGCGGCCATATCGACCACGGTGTCGTAGTAGGTCTTGGCCAGCGCGTAGGCATTCCCGTACCCCACCTTTTCAATGACCGCCGCAAGCGGGACCGCCTGGAGTGCCGCGGCTGTGTTGGCCTTGAGATCCTGCATGTACTCCCATCCCGCCAGCACATCCTGTCGTGTGCCTAAACGGGTGAGGTGCCCACCAATGAAGGTGTCGAAGGGGTAGGCCAGCGTCTGGTCGTAGGCCGCGAGGTAGCCAGGGACATTGACGGCGACCGCCAGGTAGTCGAACGGAACCCAGCCGGGGAAGACCACGTCCACTAGCATCAATACCTTCTGCCGGGGGGCATAAATGAAGATATTGCCCGCGGTGTGGTTCTCGCCCTTATAGCTGAGTTGTAGGATCTGATCCCCTACTCGGAGCGTGTAGTCGTTGGTGAACGTGACCGTAGGCACGGGCCGATTGGGATCCTTGTCCCGCCGCAGATATGCCGCCGTTGCCGCGTGGGCGATCACCGTCGCCGTCCGGGGCATCAGGGAGGCCGCGCCGATGTGGTCGGCGTGGAGGTGCGAGTACACAACGTGGGTCACCGGCTCGCTGGTGACCGAGGCAATCCCCTTGAGCAGGTTCGAGCCAATAGAGGGCGGTGCATCGACCACGATTACCCCTTGGCTGGTCACGAGGAACATGCACTGGTAGACGCCGTCGGTTACCCAGTAGAGCCCGCCCCGGATCTCACCGACGAGGTAGCCGGCCGCGGGGATGGCAGGGCCATGCGCGATGGATGGAACGGGCGCAAAGGTAGGCTCGTGGGCGATGCCGCCGCCGAGCGCGCCGACCCTGGAGATAGGCGTGGTGTTGACGCCCATTTCGCGCAGGAAGGCGAGAGTCGCTGGAGAGCGGACGTCAAGGTCGGACGCGAGGGCGAGGCTGGGGGAGACAGAGGGCGTGGGCCGCGCGAGGCCACCGGCGGCGCGGGCCAGGAGATGAGGGCTGCTGACTAGCAGGCCGGCACCGCCGGCCACGGCTGCCAGGGATTGACGTCGCGACATGCGCATGGTGTTCTCCTTCTATTTTTGACTGTTCCATCGTCTGCCACGGGGCAGAGGAGATCGCCCATGTCGGCGCTCCGCATTCCACGCTAGGGCACGGAGGTCGGCGCGTCATGTCCCGTATGGGATAGGCCGATGGGACATTCTTGTGGGAAGGCGCGGCCGATCCCGAAATATCCCACCCGGCTATCGCAAATGGGACATGACCCCGCGCCGTATGGGCCGTAACGTGGAACGCGGAGAGCCGCCGGTGCCGGCTTTCCGTGTGAGATGAGCGGAGTCAAGGAAGGAAAGGCAGTCATGAAGTGGTTGGTTACGGTCAGGTTTGTTCATGGACAGCGGGAAGAGCGCGCGGCGCTGCTCCCCGCCGAACAGGAGCATGTAGGAAAACTGAGGGCGCAAGGGGTGATAGAGGCTATCCACGTCGGCGCCGATCGGTCGGTCGTCTGGCTGGTGATGCAGGGTGAATCGCAGGATCACATCCTGCGGGCGTTGGCCGCGCTCCCGCTGTACCCCTATATGGCACTGGAGGTGGCGCCTCTGCTGGACATCAGCCCAGGGAGGAATCTAGAAAGCGCCGCGACGAGCGGGCGGCCCAGCGTAACGGCGAGAGGAGAGTAGCGTGAATCGATCCCCACGCATCCTGGTGATTCTTGGCAGCACGCGGCAGGGCCGCCACGGCGATAAGGTCGTCGAGTGGTTGACGAGGAGGTTGAACACCCGCTCGGATGCCGGCTTCGATCTGGTCGACCTACGCGATCTTGGGCTGCCATTCTACGATGCCGCCATCCCACCTGCCTTCGGGCACGTCGCTCCGGAGGCCCGCGGCTGGGCGGATAGCGTCACCAATGCCGACGGCTTCATTTTCGTGACGCCGGAGTACAACCACGGCTATCCCGCGCCGCTCAAGAATGCCATTGACCACCTGTTCAAGGAGTGGGCGCACAAGCGGGCGGCGATCGTCAGCTATGGCGGCCCCGCGGGCGGCTATCGGGGGGCCGAGCAGCTCCGTCAGGTGCTGATCGAACTGAAGATAGTCCCGGTGCGCGAGCAGGTGGGCATCCCGGCCGTCTGGGCCGCCTTCGATGGGGGCGGCAAACTACGGAACGCCGCCCTCGATAGCGCGGTGGATGCGATGGCCGCCGAACTGCTGTGGTGGGCTACCGCCCTCATTCCGGCACGCGAACGCGATCGGCAGGCAGTGGCAGTCGGAGCCTGAGAGGCAATACAGGGAGAGGGGATGCAGGGCTCCGCGTGGACACGCGGAGCCCTGCATCCCCTCTCCTTCGCGGCGGTCCTGGAGGCGGACCCCGCTACAACAGGCGTAACGCACGGGCACGCTCGACGGCCTGGAGGCGGTTATGCACGTCGAGCTTCCCATAGATATTCTTGAGATGGTTGCGCGCCGTGCCGGCTGTGATGAAGAGTTGCGCCGCGATCTCGGCAGCCGAAAGCCCGGCCGCCAGCAGCCGCAACAACTCCAGTTCCCGAGCGCTCAGCGGATCGACGAGCACGGAAGTGGCTGGAGAGGCGGCTTGCGGCTCGCTTCCGCAGGCGGAGAGCAACATGGCGACATAGGCCGGCGCCACATCGCGGATTTGCGCCTGCCGCAGCAGCGCGGCCATGTGCGCGCCTTCGTCGACGAAGACGCGGAGATACCCCTCCGGCTCGCCTAGCGAGAGGGCTCGGGTCAGCGCGATCATGGCTTGCGCTATCTGGGCCTGTTCCAGGAAAATGCGCGCTTGCAGCGCCAGGATCTCAATCACACAGCCCGTCAGGCCGCCCGCCTCGGCAATCCCAATCAATTTCCTCAGCATCACTGCCGCCGCGTCAAGCCTGCCCTGTACGATCCGCAGGCGTGCCAGGGTCAGTCCCTCAAGCAGACCCAGGTAACCGGGGCTCTTCTCCACGAGCCACCCGTCCGCGGGCGCGCCGGCCCAGCGCAGTGCCTCAGCCAGGTCAGCGGCTGTGCCGCTGAGCCATAGCCGCGCCCGCGCGACGGCAACGCGCTCGGCGTACCAGGCGACGTGACCGTCACGGCCGAGCGCCTCGGCCTGCCGCAGCACGACAAGCGCGCCGTCGCTGTCTCCGCGCGCCTGCAAGACACGTGCCAGCGTGAGGGAGCCGTCCAGCGCCATCTCCGCCATGCCGCCCGATTCCGTGCAGTGCTCGATCCCCCGGCGTACGAGGTCTTCCGCGGCGTCAAGGTCGTTCCACTCCCGCAGCACCTCCGCCATGCCGATCCGCGCCACGCCGATCGCCGGCGCGGCCGGCATGCCATGAGCGGCGGCAAGCTCAAGGATCTGCCTATAGGTCGTGGCCGCCTGATGAAGCCGGCCCTGTAGCGCCTGGGCCAGCACGAGCCGGCCGCCGGCGATCAGCGCCAGGGTTATCGTGCTGGATGTCCGGCTTAAAGCCACGGCATCGGCATAGGCATGGCTCGCGGCCGTCGCGTCGCCGCTCCAGAGATAGGCACCGGCCAGTAACCCCGTGGTTACGCCGCGCACCCGCCGGTCATCCTCGGGGAGGTCGGCCAGCGCCTGGCGTGCCAGATCGATGGCGGAGGCAAGCTCACCCCGCTGGCGGGCAAGCTCGGCGCGGATCGCCGCGATCTCACCGCGCATCGCACGGCTGGAGGCATGTGGGCCGAGTTCCGCCGGCTGTACGGCGGTTTCCAGCGCCCGCTCCGCGTCCTGTAGGCGGGGCTCGATGGCCTCCACCCGCGCGCTCCAGAGCAGCACCCAGGCCAGGTCGAGGCTGAGACGCGGGCGTGTACACGTCACGTCCCGCGGCAACTGCTCCAGCCAGCGCAACAGGGTCGCCAGCTCCCCACGTTGCCACAGCGTGGCTGGAATGACCTGCTCCACCAGACGCGCGGCCAACGCATGGTCGTGGGCCGCCAGTGCATGGTCCGCCGCTTCCGCGA
>JAICHN010000157.1 GCA_025924845.1 Chloroflexota bacterium
AATCGCAGTTCCAATATGCGCCTGCGGAACCCCTACTCGTTATACTCAGCCGCGACGCGCGACAGCAAGCGGCAATATTCTAGATGTCAGAGCAGAGGCATGCTTCGCCACGATCCTCGATTTGCCGCGGGGTACCTCCCCGCGGCACCAGCCTTGCCTATTCTGGATAAGAAGCGAGGGCCGGCGTGGACTAGGACCGCTCACCGTTCGGGCCCACTCTTTTGACCGATGCCGGCGCCGCCGCGCGACTCCAGACTGTACTCAGGCGAAGGTTCTCTGCTGGGTTATCCTCCCCGCGCACGGCGCTCCATCCCTTCTCGTTGGCACGCCCGGTAGTAAGCTTCTCCCCGGCCCGTTTAAGGCGGGCGGTTCGTGTACTCACGCAGCCGGGATGACGGGTAGGAGTGCCGCATGGAGTACATGCCGAGCAATCCGCCGATCCCTGGCCTCTGTGGCGTGGCGAAGTGATGTGGGTGGGGATGGATATGGAGTTGCGTACGGCCCTAGCCTCATTGGAAAATCTTCGCGCATTACCCACGTCGGCCCGCCCTACCGTGGATGCCCGTGACGTTGCCGTGCCCGACGGCTACACCATGGAGCCCGTCGTGGTCGGTCTCTCCTTTCCCACCGGTATGGGCTTCGCCGATGATGGACGCTTGTTCATTCTGGAGGGCGGCAGTACGTGGCCGACCCGCCCGTATATGCCCGCCCGCATCCTGAGCCTCCTGCCGTCGGGTCAACTCGAGGCGCTCACCGAGGAAGTCCTGGGCGGTCCACGAGGAGTCGTCTGGAAGGACGGCGCCCTCTACGTGAGCATCAAGGGCGGCTACCACACCCAGATCGTCAGGCACGATCTCGCCACCGGCGAGCGCACGCGGATCTTCGACAAGATACCCAACGGCGGCCGGCACGAGCCCGGAGGGCCGCTGTTCGGGACGGATGGCCTCTTGTACTTCGCACAGGGATCGGTGTCGCAGAACGGCGTGGTCCTGCCGCAAGGATTCACCGTGGACATCGCCAAGCACCCCGCCGCCCACGACGTGCCGGGTCAGGATGTTACGCTCACCGGGAACAACGTCTGGAGCCGCGATCCCCGCGCGCCCTATCCCTATCTGGTCAAGACCGGCCCCTTTAAAGCGTTCGGAGAGGCCGCCGTCAAAGGGGAGGTGGTCAAGGGCGAACTCTTCTGTACCAGCGGCCTCTGGCGGTCGCGGCCCGATGGGAGTGATGTCGAACTCCTCGCCTGGGGTATTCGCAATCCCTACGGCATGGCCTTCAGCGAGGATGGCGACCTCTACGTCTCCGACAACGACCTCGAGGAAAAGGGAGAGCGCGCCGTCGCCGAGGATCCGGACCGCATCTGGCATATCAAGAACGCGCGGCAGCCGCACGGGAGCGTGACCACGCCGGACTGGTACGGTTTCCCCGAATACTGCGCCGATGGCTTACTCGCCTGGGACGAGAAGCATCTGCCGCTCAAGGGCAAGGCGGCGGAGCCGCTGATCGAGAATCCTCCACCCTGGGCCGGTCCCCCCGCGTTCCGCGAAGTGCCTCACTCGTGCATGACCAAAATGGACTTCTGCCGCTCGGATGCATTTGGCCATCGAGGCGAGCTGTTCGCCTGCGAGTGGGGCACGCTTGCGCCGCTGAACACGCCGCGCGACCAGGAATTGGTACACGGATTCAAGGTGATCCGGGTCGATGTGAAGACCGGCACGGGCCATACGTTCCTCGCGATCACCTTCCCGGTGGTAAACGAGAAGTCAACCCAGCAACTCCTCCTCCAGGAATACATGCTGGAGATGGCCGCCAAGTCGATCCTCTATAAGGCAAACATCTAGCACACCGGGACGCGGATACCGATCTCTCCGCGCCCCCTCTTATGGGAGGAGCAAGATTATGCCGGAGACGCGGGGCAGTGTAAGTGACATCTGGGGACCGCGTACGCCCTATGTAGGCGACTGGCCCGTGCGCGTAGACGAGCGCCTCGTCGAAGAGCCGGATCGCTGGGTACCCAGCACGTGCGTTCTTTGTTCCAATGGATGCGGCATGGACATCGGCGTGAAGGATGGGCGGATCGTCGGGGTGCGAGGACACGCCGACGATATCGCGAGTCGCGGCCGACTGGGACCAAAGGGGTTGCACGGCTGGGAAGCGAACAACAGCCCCGACCGCCTTACCCATCCGCTGATTCGACGCGCCGGCCGCCTAGAGCCCGCGAACTGGGTCGAGGCCATGGATCTACTGGTCGGCCGATCCAAGGAGCTGATTTCGCGCCACACCAGCCTGAGCATCGGCGTCTATTCCACCGGCCAACTCTTCATCGAGGAGTATTATACGCTTGCCATGATCGCCAAGGCGGGGCTCCGTACTCCCCATACGGACGGGAACACGCGGCTCTGCACCTCGACCGCTGCGGCGGCCCTGATGGAGTCGTTCGGCACCGACGGCCAACCCGCGTCCTATCGGGATATCGATCTGACCGATGCCCTGTTCCACATCGGCCATAACGTGGCCTCACAGCAGACCGTGCTCTGGGCGCGCATCCTCGATCGGCGCCGCGGCCCCAATCCCCCCAAGCTCATCGTGGTCGATCCCCGGGCGACGGCGACCGCGAAGGAAGCGGATATTCACCTGGCGCCGCGCCTTGCCACCAACGTTGCCCTGATGAACGGCTTGCTCCATCTGCTGATCAAGGCGGGCCACGTCGACCACTCCTATATCGAGGCGCATACGGTGGGATTCGACGCCCTCGAGCGAGCGGTTGCCGAATGGCCGCCCGAGCGCGTGGAGCGGGTGACGGGCGTTCCCGTACGGCAGGTGCAGGCGGCGGCGGAAATCCTCGGCACGGCGCCCACCCTGGTTTCCACGGTCCTGCAAGGGGTCTATCAGTCGAATCAGGCTACCGCGGCGGCCGTCCAGGTGAATAACCTGCATCTGATCCGCGGGCTGATCGGCAAACCAGGCGCCGGCGTCTTGCAGATGAATGGCCAGCCCACCTCGCAGAATACGCGGGAATGCGGCGACAACGGAGCGATGGCCGGATTCCGCAACTACGCGAACCCGCACCATGTCGCCGATCTGGCGCGGGTGTGGAACGTCGACCCGGAAAGCCTGCCGGATCGTAGCACCCATGCTATGAAGATATTCCAGTACGCCGAGCAAGGCTCGATCAAAATGCTCTGGATTATCGCCACCAATCCCCTGGTCTCACTGCCCGATCTCGGGCGTATACGGCGCATCGTTGAGCAAGACAATCTTTTCGTCGTCGTGCAGGACGCGTTCCTGACCGAAACTGCCGCGGCGGCGGATCTGGTGCTCCCGGCGGCGATGTGGGGCGAGAAGACTGGAACCTTTACCAATACCGACCGCACCGTACATATAGCCCACAAGGCCGTCGAACCGCCCGGCGAGGCACGTTCCGATTTCGATATCCTGCTCGACTATGCGCGCCACATGGATTTCCGCGACAAAGACGGCACGCCGCTGATCAAATGGGCCGATCCGGAGAGTGCCTTCGAAGCGTGGAAAGAGTGCTCGCGGGGCCGCCCCTGTGACTATTCGGGCTTGAGTTATGACAAGCTCAACCAGGGCACAGGCATCCGCTGGCCCTGCAATGAGCAGTATCCGGACGGCGCCGAGCGGCTCTACACGGACGGCATGTTCAACACCGGGGCCGACTATTGCGAGACATACGGTCACGATCTGGTGACCGGCACCTCGGTGACGGCGGAGCAGTACGTGGATCCCCAGGGCAAGGCATTCCTCAAGCCTGCCGACTACCAGCCGCCGTCCGAGGCGCCGGATGAGGAGTATCCCTTGTGGCTCACCACCGGCCGGGTGGTCTATCAGTGGCATACACGAACCAAGACGGCGCGCGCCGCGGCCCTGCACGCGGCGGCACCCGATGCCTACGTGCGTATCGCGGCGGAGGATGCTCGGCGCTATGGTATCGTCGACGACGATATGGTCGAGATTACCTCGCGGCGCGGCACCGTACTGGAGCCGGCGCGGGTAGGTGACATCGCGCAAGGCGTCGTATTCATCCCCTTCCATTACGGCTACTGGGATCAACCGGATCGGGCGCGCGCGGCGAACGAGTTGACGCTCACCGGCTGGGATCCGGTGAGTAAACAGCCCTTCTTTAAGTATGCCGCGGTACGGATTCGGAAGGCGCCGGCGGGCACACTGCAGGGACGGGTAGGTGAAGCCCTGCAACAGATGGTGGACAGGGTCAAGGATAGGGTGAAGGGGGGAACCTGACATGCACGTCGGCGGCTATCTGGGCGCTCTCCACGACAGCGAGCAACAACTTTCCGCATCCTTCACGCTGGTCGCCGACAGGCATCCCGCGGAGCCGGAGGTGATCGCGATCTGTCCGGTGCTCGCCTCCTGGTCACGCGAGCATGCCCGGCAACTCCAGCGCTTCCTCGATCAGTACGGCAGGCAGCACATTGCCGCGCCGGCGCTGCGGGATGTGCTTTTCCAGAGTTCACCGCTCGGCGGCCGCGGGCTGCTCCGCGATCTCCAGGATCTCTCGCTGCTGGTGAACGAAGTACGCCTGACCTGGGCCACGCTCTCCGCGACCGCCAAGGCGCTCCGGGACGTGGACCTGCAGGAGATCTGCCGGACATCGAGCGAGCAGACCCTGCGGCAACTGGATTGGCTGAAGGTCCAGATTGAGGACGGGGCGGCACAAGCCCTGATCGCGGCGCCCTGAGCCCGAGGTCGGACGGTGCGCCTCTCGTTGCATATTAAGGTATGACATGATAGATTGCGATCAGTGGTCATCCGGGGGATCCGAAAGCGAACGCGTACCCATACCAGCAATCAGCGATGAGGCGCGGTGACACCTGTCCCGGTCAACAAGGACGGGCATCACGCTTGCCTTGCATGCGCCGCGGCGCTCCGAGCTAAGTGCTTGGGGCATGTCATGCCGCCCATGCGGCGCCCGTAGCCGGCGGGCTTGAACTCCAGCCGTCGCGATACGGTGCATCACGCCCGCCAGTGGATACCAGGACCGTGCCCGCGCCGGAGGTCGGTCCGTCGGGTGGACAAGGAGGAGGCGTGGGGTTCTCATCTCATCATTCGCGCGGTCGCCGCATCCTGCTCTACGCCTTCTTGCCAATGGGAGACACCCTCTTCGCCCTTCCTACCATCCATGCCCTGCGCGATCGGTATCGGGACGCCGAGATCGTCGCGCTGGCGTACGGGGCGAGTGCATCCGTCCTCCGCTGCGTTCCCGATATCGATGAGGTCCGTGAGCTACCGTCGCTGCCGGCCTGGCGGCGTACCGGCGTGCCGCTGCGCGAGTTACGCCGACTGCGGGACCGCCGCTTCGAGGTGGCCGTGGATTTCGCCTCGCCCGCGTACAAGTGGATCAGCATGGTCATTGGTATTCCCGACCGCACGTACATGAAGTTCGACTTTCTCTGGTGGCTCCTTCCCCGCCCGCATCGCCACTGGCGCGCCACGCACGCCGCGGAACATTATTACGACTGCGCGCGTGAACTGGTCCTCCCGCCATGGGCGGAAGTCAGCCACCTGCCGCAACTCCGCTTGCCGGCCGACGCCCATCGGCAAGCACAGGCGTTACTGGACCGGCAATTCACGGGGCGGGGCGGCCCGCTGGTAGCGCTGCATCCCGGCGGCGCCTGGCTGGGCGGGCGCAAGCACTGGCCGGCGAAGCGCTTCGCCGGCCTTGCCCGCGACCTGGAGGACCGCTGGGACGCCCGTATCCTGTTCGTCGGAGACGCTCAAGAACGCGATCTTGCCGCCCGAATCGGCGCCGGGCTGCGCCGACCGCCGCTCGTGGCGGCCGGCGCTACGTCCCTATTGACGAGCTTTGCCCTGATCGCGGCCTGCGACCTATTTATCGGCAACGACTCCGGCCCGCTCCACGCGGCCGTGGCGCTGGGCCGGCCGTATGTGGCCATCTATGGGCCGACCTGGACGGCAAACTTCCGTCCCTTGGATCGATATTCCGGTCAGGGCAGCTTGGTGCGGCCTGCCCGGCCCTGCGGAGCGCCGCAATACTTCGTAGGTTCCCGGCCGATCTGGTGGCGTCCCCACTGCTGTGACCATGTCTGCGCGGCGCTGAGCACGATCGACGTGGCCACGGTCGCCGCCGAGGCGGATCGGCTTCTCGGTCGGCGTCGTGACCTTGGGGTGGTCGGCTAGCCATGCGTCGTACGCGAGGAGACGCCGAGGCGACCTGCGCGAACGACCCCGCTCAGGCTCGGCCTGCCGGCGCGGCAAGGCCGAGCATACATCTGCCGCGAGGCTTCTGGCGCTGGCTCTACGCGCTTGTGGTCATTCTCACGCTGCTTGCCGGCATCTATCTGGCTCGCTGGGCCATCGGCATGTTGTATTCAGCCGGCAATCTGGTAGCCATGTTCTTCTTCGCCTGGCTCTTGCAGTTCTTCCTCACCCCCGCCGTCGACCGATTGCAGCGGTTGGGCTTGTCGCGCGTGCTCGCCGTCTCCTTGCTCTATGTCGTGGTGGGCCTCGTCCTGGCGGCAATAGTGGTGGTGGCGGTACCGGCGGCATACATCCAGGGGTTGCGGCTGGTAGACTCCCTTTCCCAACCCGCCACCTACGCGCCGATCACCAATGCCACCATCGGGATAGAGCGGCTGCTCGTACAGCACTTCCACGTACCGAAGGCGCAGATCAGCGCCTTCACCCGGGACTACAGCGTGAATCTGCAACATGGAGCGATCAAGGCAGGGACGCAGCTCCAGCATCTCCTGAGCAGCCAATTCACCTCCGGCGCCGTGAGCGGGAACCTCAAGAGCTTTCTCGGCTTCCTCAGTGCGCTCAACACGGCCCTGCTTGACTTTGTGATCGTGCTGATCCTGGCATTCTACATGACACTGGACGGGCACCGTCTGGTGCGCGAAATGCTCGCGTACTTCCCCCCTACGACCAGCGAGGTGCTGAACGAGGTGCGGGTGATCGTCAACCGCAAGTTCGGCGGCTACGTGCGGGGCCAACTCACGCTCTCCGCCTGTTATGGCATCCTGACCTTCCTGGTCGTCATCGTCTTTGGCGTCCCCTATCCGGTGGTGGTCGCCGCCATCGCGGCGGTGATGATGCTGGTGCCGTTCATCGGCACCTTCCTTGCCATCATTCCGGCTCTGCTCGGCTACATGCTCGCCCATGCCACCGACCCATCATTCCCGTGGCCGGGCCTGGTGGTGCTCCTTTTGCTGTTGGCGGCGGCGCAACACCTGGTGATTAATGTGATGGCGCCCCGGGTGATGGGCGGCGCCATGGGCATGCACCCGCTCACCGTATTGGTGGGTCTGCTGCTCGGCGCCGAGATAGCCGGCCTATGGGGAGCCATCTTCGGTGCTCCCATCTTCGGCGTAGGTCTTGATATGGCCGATTTACTCTACCGACGGGCAAGAGCGCGCCGGGACGGAAAGCCGCCCTCCGGAGAAGCGGGAGGGACCGCCTTCGTAAACGTGGAGGAGACTCGTCCCGAGCCCGCGCCGGAGGCGAAAGCGACGGATGCCGGGCAGGAAAGCCGTCTATCGATGCCGGCGGTAATGCCGTGGGGAAAGCAAGCGTGAAGCGGCTCCTCCAACCCAAAATAGTGATCCCGATGATCCTCGGCCTCGCCCTGCTGGGGGCGCTGCTCGCGGCATCCGATTTGAAGAAGGTAGTAGAGCTGATGACCAACTTTCGGCGCTCTTACCTTGCCTTCTTCCTGCTGCTGATGGGCGTCTACGAGGTGGTGCGCGGCATACAGTGGCACTACCTGCTGCGTGCGCTGGAATTAAGAGTGCCGTTGCGCGGCCAAATCTTCGCCTTCGCCCTCGGTGAGATCACCAAAAGCCTCCCGATCGGAAACTACTTCCAGAACTACGTACTTAAGGAGGCCGAAGGAAGTGATTTCGGCCGTTCCGCCGCCGCCTCCACCATGATCGTCCTCACCGAGGTCGCGGTCTCACTCCTCGGTGTGGTCGTGCTGGGCTTGGGAAGCTGGACCGGCTGGCTGCGCCCCGTGATCCTCATCGGCGTCCTGGTGGCCGGCCTCATCATCACGCTGGTGTACCGGATCTACCATGCCGCCGGCGGCCCGCCCCGTTGGATAAAGGGAAGCAAGCATCTGTGTGGGCTGCTGGATGGCCTCCGTACCTTCGCCGAAGGCACACGCGATCTATTGCATCCGCGCGTGCTTGTCGTCCAGGGCCTGTTGGGTTCGGTATACCTGGTCGTTGCCGGCTCGGCATTGTTCATTGTCGCGCGAGGTCTGGACATAACTTCCCTGTCCTACACGCAAGCGCTTGCCGTGTACTTCTTCAGTCTGGCCGTTTCGCTGATTTTCCCCTTGCCCATCGATATCGGCGTAGCCGAGGTGAGCGGCGCGGGGGCGCTGGTTACCCTGGGTCTCGATCGGAACGTCGCGATCAGCATCATGCTGGTCAGCCGTGTGCTCAATCTCGGCGCCTCGATCGCGATCGCCACGGTGACTGCGCTGGTGTTGCGCGACGAGTTCGCGCTCGCGTTCGGGCACGGCAGGCGATCGGACGATGCGGAGCAGGCGCGTGAATCGGCGCGCCCGAACGGGCCATGGCTGCCCAAGGACGCCGAGAACGGCGGGTAAGCCGGAGCGGAGGCGGCAACGGCATAGCACGATGATCGCGGGACGAGCTCCGCGGTCGCCCGGCCGGCGACGGCGGTGCAACGGATCACGGACCAACGGCGCGGTTGAGGAGTATCGGTCATGCAGCGTACTTGGCTGACCTTCGCCGGTCAGATCGTTCTGATCGGCGTGTTTGAGACGGCGAACGAGCTGATCCGACAGCAGGTCAGCCACTATGGCGCGCCGGCCGGGATCGAGAACGCCCGGCGCCTGGTCAGTTTCGAGCGGACCCACGGCTTTTTTCTTGAGCCGGCCTGGCAGATGGCGCTGAATCATACCTACCATGTGTTCGAGATCAGTATCGGCTGGTTACAGTTCACGACTCTGGCAAACGTGCTCTATGTTATGGGCCACCCCATCGTGATCATCGGCACCGCGCTCTGGGTCTTCTACTTCAGAACCGACCTGTTCAGCCGCATGCGCAATACCCTCTTCATTTGTGACGTGCTTGCCCTGGTGACGTATCACATTTTCCCCGTGGCGCCGCCACGCATGACCACGGACCTCACCTATAACGGCCACCCATTCCAATTCGCGGATACGGTGGCGCGGATGATCCCCGACCAGCACGCCAACAACGAGTTCGCGGCCATGCCCAGCATCCACATCTGCTACGCGCTGATCGTGGGGCTCACTCTGGCCTGGGCTATGCGCCGCTCGGCGTTCCGGGTGCTCCCGCTCCTCTACCCGGTGGCCATGCTGGTGGCGGTCGTGGTAACGGCGAACCACTACCTTATGGATGCCGTGGGCGGCGTCATCGTGTTCTGCCTTGCCGCGACCGCGGCGCTTAGTCTGTATTGGTTACGGCGCCGAGCCGACCGGCGCGCGGCACGTCCGAAGGCCGCGGAAACATCCGTGACCGCCGGCCGAGGCGCCTGGACGGGAAGGGGCTCCAAGCGGGTCGAAGATAGGCGTGGTTGAGGCTGGCCTACCGCCGTGACCAGGAGTGAACCGATGAATCTCAAGGGCAAGCGCACGCAGCTACTCCTGCTGTTGGTGCTTGCCCTGAGCTACGCGGAGATCACGCTGATCGGGGCGCTCGGGCCGACGCTCGAGCGGGTTTTCCACTTCGACGATACCATGCTCGGTTTACTGGCGGCGACATCCAATGTGGTCACGGCGATCGCCACCATCCCCTTAGGAGTGCTCACCGATCGCACCAAGCGCACCATGCTACTGGCGATCTGCCTGGCGCTGTGGGCGGTAGGGGTGGGATTTGTGGGCGCTTCGGTGTCCCTGGCCATGTTTTTCGTGGCGCGGCTGCTGCTGGGCAGCGTGGGCGCCGTCACCGGCCCTACGGTGCCCTCGCTGGTCGGCGACCTTGTCCCGGCATCACAGCGGGCACGCGCCTTTGGGCTGATCGAGAGCGGCCAGTTGGCCGGTAGTGGCGCGGGCTTCATTCTGGCCGCCGCGATCACCGCCTTCATCTCCTTCCGCTGGTGCTTCTGGTTGCTTGCCGTGGCGGGCGCCGTCATGGCGGCGGCCTTCTGGCGATTGCCCGAGCCGAAGCGCACCACGGCCGGGCCGGCCGAGGAGGGAGAGGACGAAGCGGCCCAGGGCACGCAAGTGCAGCAGCTGGTGCGGGAGGCCGGGATCGCGCCGAACCAGTCGGCGATTCTCCGCGAGGATCCGAAGCAGATGTC
>JAICHN010000158.1 GCA_025924845.1 Chloroflexota bacterium
CCGACGGGGACCATTCGCCACTGTCGCGCCAGGCCACGCGGAACGTCTCCCCCGCTGCCGCCGCCTGCACGACCCGACGGGGACCATTCGCCACTGTCGCGCCAGGCCACCCAGGCAAAAAGGGCCCGGCCGGCATACACTGTAGGTGCCTAATGGCTGAAGGAATCGATTGGGCTATGACGAGTCCTGAGATCAGCGCCATCACCGTCCCATCAGCGGAGTCAGGGCCTATCGCCGTCGGGCACACACGCTCCGGGCGAAGGTGGGCCACCTTCACGCGGCCTGCTATCGCCCGTTTGGTCATTCCCGTGGCTATCATCTTCTGGGTCGTAGCCTCGGGGATCACACTGGTGTGGCCGGACCAATTTCCCTGGTACAGCACCGTGCGGGTGGGCCTTGGTACCGGCGCCATCGGCGTACTCATCCTCTTGGCCTCCCTCATCGGCCTGGTCCAGTCCGCCATCATCACACGACTTCGCCGGGTCGGCCCCTGGTTCCTGGTCCTGGGCATGCTCGCGGTGGCCTGGCAGGTCACGACGGCCAAGCTCGGGTTCTTGCCTCGGCTCTACTTCCCGCCGCCGCAGGCGATTGTCGATGCCTATACCGACGACGGGTCATTGCTCCTGGAGAGCCTGGCCTACTCGCTTCGCCTCCTCGCCATCGGCTACGCGATCGGCGCCACGCTCGGGTTCCTCTCTGGACTGGCCATGGGTTGGTCACCCGCGGTGCATTACTGGCTCCACCCCGTGCTGCGGGTGATTGGGCCGGTCCCCGCCACCGCCTGGCTGCCCATCGTGTTCGTCGTCCTTCCCACCAGCTTCATCGCCGGCGTCTTCCTCATCGCGCTGGCCACCTGGTTCCCGGTGGCCATCCTCACCTGGTCGGGGGTGAGGGGCGTCGGCCGCAACTACTATGACGTCGCGCGGACCCTGGGGGCGACTGACCGCTACCTCATCTGGAAGGTAACGGTGCCCGCGGCGCTTCCCTTGATCTTCGTCGGTCTGTTCATGGGCCTGGGTGCCTCCTTCGTCACCCTGCTCGTGGCCGAGATGCTGGGGGTCAAAGCGGGCCTGGGCTGGTATATCCAGTGGGTGCAAGGCTGGGCGGAGTATCCCAAGCTCTATGCCGCCTTGCTGATCATGATCGTCGTATTCTCTGGACTGATCACCCTACTCTTCCGCGTGCGGACTCATGTGCTGGCCTGGCAGAAGGGGCTGGTGCGATGGTAGACGGAGCCCCAGACTCAGCCGCCGCTACGCGCGTGCGCGGCGTGCGCCTGGAGGTGCGCAGGCTGACTCATCGCTTCGTGCTCAAGCGGGCTCCCCTGACCGTGCTGGAAGAGGTCACCGTCATCGCCGCGCCGGGCAGCTTCGTTGCGCTGCTCGGTCCGAGCGGCTGCGGCAAATCGACCCTTCTGCGCATCCTCGCGGGTCTGGAACAGCCAACCCTGGGGGAAGTATCCGTGGATGGGCGGCCGATCGACGGACCCAACCCCGATCGAGCGCTTGTCTTCCAGGACCCCACGCTCTACCCCTGGCGCACAGTCTGGCGGAACGTCGCGCTTGGACCGGAGGTTCGGGGGCAGCGCGTGACGAAGAATGACCCCCGTGTGCGTCATGTACTGGAGCGTGTGGGCCTCGCCGCGTTCGCGCATGCCTATCCGTCTCAGCTCTCGGGCGGGATGGCGCAGCGTGTCGCACTGGCGCGAGTGCTGGTGAACGAGCCGTCGCTCCTCTTGCTGGATGAGCCGCTGGGCCAACTCGACGCCCTGACCCGGCTCACCATGCAGCGAGAGTTACTGCGTCTATGGGAGGCAGGCGGTTTCACCGCCCTGCTGGTCACCCACGACGTGGACGAGGCGCTCACTCTAGCCGATCGCGTGCAGGTGCTCAGTCCGCGACCGGGGCGGGTGGTCGGCGAGGTGACGGTCGATGCGCCGCGTCCCCGCCATCATGACGATCCGCGTGTTCGTGGCCTGCGCAAGGAGATACTCACCCTCCTCGGCTTTGACTGGACATGAGGAGGTGTTGCTGTTTCGCGAAACTATTCCGCACGAGCTCAAGCACGAGGGCATCGTGGCCGCCCAGCGCGGATCAGCGGGCGGCTATACCCTTGGCCGTACTCCCGAGTTGACCACCCTCGCCGACGCCATACGCGCCGTGGATGGACCGCTCGCCAACATCAAGGGCCGATGCCCGGAGGAACCGGTCGATTCGGGAGCGGCCCAGCCGTTGCAGACCATAGGGATCGCCGTCCGCGCCAATCCGCGCGCCGTGCTGGAGACGGTCACGCTGCACGATCTGACCCACGATCGGTAGCCGACGGAGATCCGCGCTCTCGTACACGACCGATGCCTGGGTAGGGCGGTAGCGTATTCACGACAGCTTCGCGATGGCGGCCGGGAAGGGGCCTTGCTCCAGCACCTCTACAGGCACCGCCGCGGCGCCCAGGATCGCGGCCGGTTTGGTCGGACCATGAAAATCGCTTCCCCCACACCACCACAGGCCGCGTTCGCCCGCGATGCGGCCCAGCCGTTCACGATCGGCCTCGCTGTGCGCGCTATGATAGATCTCCAGGCCGGTCAGCCCGACCTCTTGCAAATGGTCGAGCAACACATCGAGATCAACATCGGCGTCCAGCAGCACACAGTGCGCCAGCGCCGCCTCCCCGCCCGCTCCGCGGATCAGAGCGATAGCTTCCGCCGGCTTGAGGCGGCCCGACGGCAGATAGGCCGGACAGCCCTCGCCGATGAACCGTCCGAACGCGTCGGCGACGTCACGGGCATGCCCTTGTTCGACCAATACACGCGCCAGATGCGGACGGCCGATCGCCCCGCGCCCCAACTCGGCCACCCGGTCCCAGGGAATGGGCGCGCCCATGCGCGCCAGGAGACCGACGATCGTCCGCGCTCGCTCCTCGCGGCCCGCCGTGAGCGCGCCAAGATGGGTGGTCAGCATCTCGGAGTTTTGATCGAAACCGTAGGCAAGGATATGGACGGTGTGCCCTTCGTGAATCGAGCTTACTTCGATACCGGGCAGAATGCGCAGTGAGGTGCCCGCCGCGGCGGCCGTGGTGGGCGCAATGCCCGCCACGGTGTCGTGATCGGTGACGGCAAGCAAGTCAAGGCCGCAATCGAGAGCGGCGCCGACCAGTTCAGCGGGAGTGGCTGATCCGTCGGATGCCGTGGTATGGGAGTGGAGGTCGATATGGCGAAATGTAGTCATTCGTCGCTCTGCGCCCGCATCGCTTCAACCAGGATCGCCGCCACCTCGGGGCGCGAGAATTCGCGCGGCGGCAGTTCACCGGCCCGCAGCATGGCGCGCACCTTGGTGCCGCTCAGCTCCACATGATCCTCTTTCCCATGTGGACAGGTTTTGTTGGAAGCCATGCTCGCGCAGCGCGTGCAGTAGAAGCTGTTCTCGAACTTGAGCGGTACAATGCCCAGGGCGTGGGGATCGAACCGGTCAAACATTGCCTGGGCGTCGTAGGTGCCGTAGTAGCCGCCGACTCCGGCATGGTCGCGCCCCACAATGAAGTGCGTGCAGCCGTAGTTCTTGCGCATGATGGCGTGAAAGACGGCCTCACGCGGCCCGGCGTAGCGCATTGCGGCGGGCAGCACGCTCAGGATGGCACGATTCGCCGGGTAGTAGTTCTCCAGAAGAACCTCGTAGCAGCGCATTCGGACCTCGGCCGGAATATCGTCGCTCTTAGTCTCGCCGACCAGGGGATGCAGGAGGAGGCCATCGACCATCTCCAGAGCGCACTTCTGGATGTACTCGTGGGCTCGATGGACGGGGTTGCGCGTCTGAAAGCCGACTATTGTCCGCCAGCCGCGCTCGACAAAGGCCGCTCGCGTCTGGGCGGGCGTCATATAGCGCGCCCACGACGAGGTGAACGGCAATACGGTGACCGGCCCGCCGAGCAGGATATTGCTCTGCTCATAGATCGCCGCCACGCCCGGATGCGTCTCATCCTCGGTCAGGTAGACGTTGCGCGCCTCACGCTTCACATCCCGCGAAAAGACTTCCTCGACCCGCATGATGCCCCGGAGGTCGCCCGCCGGATCGCGGAGCGCGACCTCCGTTCCCTCGGCCGGCGCATCGGCCTCCGCCACGGCAAGCGTAACAGGGATAGTCCAGGGTAGGCCGTTCGCCAGATGCATATCCTCCACGGCATGCTTGTAATCGGCGCGTCCCATAAAGCCCTTGAGGGGGCTCAGCGTGCCGATGGCGATCAACTCCAGATCATTGATCTGCCGCGCCGAGAGCTGGATGGCCGGTAGGTTCGCGGCGCGCCGGCGGACCTCCGCCGCTTCGGTGCCCTGGACCAGGCGGTCGATCAATGTGCCCCCGTGCGGTGCGATACTCTGCCTTGCCGTGTCCGTGTCTGTCCCCATGCGCCCGTATACTCCATTCGCGGCGCGCTGCCGCCTTGATCTCGGATTCTCCTCGGTCTCGCCTAGCGAATACCGTTTATGCCCGGCCTACCAGGTCATGGGCCTCCAGGTAGGCAAGAATCTTGTCGACACTCTCCTCCACCGTCTCGTGCTCGGTGTCGACCCGCACCGCGGGGTGCTCCGGAGCCTCGTAGGGATCGGAGACGCCGGTAAAGTTCTTGATCTCGCCCCGAAGCGCCTTGGCGTAGAGGCCCTTGACGTCGCGTCGCGTCAACTCTTCCAGCGAGGTGTGAACGTACACCTCCACAAAGTTATCGCCGATCAAGGCTCGGGCCTGTTGTCGGGTTTCGGCGTACGGTGAAATGGCCGCCGTGATCACGGCCACCCCATGTCGGGTCAGCAGCGAGGCGACAAAGGCGATACGCAGAATGTTGGTGTCACGGTCTTCGCGTGAAAAGCCCAGTCCCTTGGAAAGATGCGTACGCACCACATCCCCGTCCAGGATCTCCACGCCGCAACCACGCTCGCGCAGCTTCGCCTCCAACAGATGAGCGATGGTCGTCTTCCCTGCTCCCGACAGTCCCGTCATCCAGATCGTGAATCCGCGCCGCATTGACCCTCCGAGTCTTTACGCTACCGTCGGCATTTCCCGCTTGGGGGAGATTTGCCCACACCTCTCCATTGTCGGCCGCGAAGCGTTGCGAAGAACATGTACACACCGATCCCATTGTGCGGCCGTTTCTATGATAGCAATCCAAGTTCCTATGATGACCTGCCATTCTGAGACTAATATGAGAGCAAACGGTCCCTGATCCACATCGCGCTCATCGGCTCTATACTGAAGGTTTAGAAAGAGAGATTGATGACGATGTCTTATCGAAGCGTATTGGCGCCCGATGCCCTGGCGGGCAAGGTGGCGTTGGTTACCGGCGCGGCGCGCGGCATCGGCCAGGCCACGGCCGTGGAGTTGGCGCGCGCGGGCGCCCTGCTGGCGCTCAATGATATTGACGACAATGCCGAGGAAACCGTGCGTCTGATCCAGGATCTGGGGCGTCCGGTGTCGTTCCATCAGGGGGATGTATCCAGCCGTGCCTCGGTGGAGTCTACGGTCGATGCTGTAGTGAAGACGCATGGACGCCTGGATTGCCTGATCGCCAATGCCGGCATCTCGGTTCCCCAGCACTTTCTAGAGATCACGGACGAGGTGATGCAGCGCACCCTCGACATTAATCTGCGCGGAGTCATTCTTTGCGGGCAGGCAGCGGCCCGACAAATGGTACGCCAAGGTGAGGGGGGACAGATCGTTAACATCAGCTCTATCCACGCCGTGTCGAGCTTTCGCGGCTTCGCCGTCTACGATGCCGCCAAGGCCGGAGTGATGCGGCTAACGGCGACCATGGCGGCCGATCTGGCGGAGCACCAGATCACGGTGAACGCGATCGGTCCCGGCTGGACGCTCACGCCGATGAACGCGGCAGCCTACGATACACCGGAGAAGCGCGCCGCCGTGGATGCTTCGCTTCCCCTGCATCGGGTAGGGCTCCCCGAAGAGATCGGCGGGATGGCGGCCTATCTCTGCTCACCGGCCGCCGGATACATCACGGGCAGCTTTATCCTGGTCGACGGCGGGCTGTCGCTCGTCTTCTGAGGGCTCTTCCCTTGCCTCGTCGATCATCCGTGTTGTTGGCAAGCGTGTCCGCTTCTCGGCGGAAGTCAAGACGACAGGGATGATCGGCCCGGTCCAACTCTGGATGCAAACGGACGGCCCTCTCCGCACGCGGGTGTACGGCGACATGCGATTCCGCCCGATTTCCGGTACGACCGGCCGGCGACGGTACGCTATCGTGGTTGACGTGCCGCGCGACAGTGAGGCGATCAACTTCGGCGTTATGGGTCAGGGCACCGGCACGATATGGATGGCGCACGGCTCGTTCACGCCGGTCGGCAAGTCAGTGCCGACGACGTAGGGTAGGTGCCACGATTTTGCTTCTGTAGTAGATATGCGCCGATCTCGTGCATGTTGGGTAATAGCGATAAACGACATGCGCTCCGATCATCCGTCGCCGGCACGGCCTGCAAGGTGCTCCAGGGGATCAACGGCTCTGAAGCGCGCCGCCTATTCACGCACGTAGGCCCCGCGGCACCACGCCCGGCCGGGCTAGCGGGCGGGCACCGGCCAGTCGAGGCGGAATGTCGCATCCAGCCGGCTCAGCGCAACCGGGTTGGCGAGCAGGACGCTCTCCTCCCGATTGCTGTCGAGCGCCTTCATCGTCCGGTTCTGTGAGCCGACCAGGGCCAGGCGTCCGTCGATCACCATCGCGTTGGCGTGTATCGCCGGGCGCAGCACCACCTGGACGCCACCCCCGGCCAGCTCGCCCCGCACCGAGGTTTCCGCCGGTCGGCCGGGCTGGTTGGCCCGTTCCCCGATGTCCACAAGATGGCCGAGCAAGCGCTCCTGGCTAATCTGACCGGGGGCGACGATCCGCGTTCTGAGCGACGCCGCGCCCGACCTAGCGCCGGTCAGCCTGCCCTCAGTCGGCCTGGCCACGTGTGACGATTCCGGCCACGTGGTGGGCCTGCCTGAGCCTTCGGCGGGCGTTTGGTGGGCAGCGAGGTGTTTAGCGCCCTTCCTGGGCGGGCTGACGTGGCGGCGCTTGGCCGCCTGGTCACCTGTTGGACGGTCGTCACACGACAGCGTGTGGTCTCAGGGATCGGCACCTTGCCCGGATCGGAGCGCTTCATAGATCTCCAGCTCGCCGGCCATCAAGTCCCAGAAGCACCGATAGCGGTTAGCGCCAGGCTTCCAAGAAGCGAAGAACCATGCTTCCCATTCCCCATCGGCTGTCTGAATCTCGGGGTTCAGTAGAAGCACAGCCGATTCAGTGACATCGCTAATCTGCAGCGCGGTCAGCAGGTACTCTGGCCGGATGTGCGCAGGCTGCTGTGCGGCGCCATACACGAGGTACTCGTCGTCCGGCACGCGCGCAAGGTCGCTGCGTGCTTCGAGTTCAACTTCGGCCCACTGGCGATTCTGCGCGGCAAACCAGTCAATCTCCTCCACTGGACGTATCCGAGCGATGAAAGGACCAGCAGATTGCCAGCCATTGGCAGCCCTCAAAAAGGTGCTGTAGGTCGGCGGAAGGCTGACGCCAAGCCGCCGTTCCGCCTGAGGGATCGATTCGCCTGCTGCCGGACCATAGCCTAGCCAGCCGGCACCGATTGTCTGTTCCGGCAGATTCATGATCACGTCTTCGTCGGTGAGCGCCAGCGCGTTCCATCTTGCTAGGAGTGAACGCCAATCATCCGGTGTCCTCATTCCGGCACCGGTTTGACTACGAATGGGCTGCCGGCAGTGAGGCGATTCCTAGTTATGAAAGCCCCGAACTCACCGCCCTGCCTTTGTTGCTCAGATGAGCTTGCAGCGGCTATCCTCGGGAGCCTTCCCTCATAGAGACCTCCCTCGAAGGTTGCCGCGAACGGGTACTCATCGCACGTCACGGGTGATTTGATTCCCGCCTCCGCTTTTCGTTTGATGCTGCACGCCTGACGTCGGTGCTGCGCCGCATGGTCCGGGATCGGGTCGTAGCGCAGTTCCGACGGGTATCCATCGCGTATGGCAGCCAGGTCATTGGCGTAGATTGCGGGCATGCGGCTTTGGTTGACATACAGCGTTGGGATCGGTGCCGGCGTCGCGCCGGGCGTCTGATCCGAGGAACGCAGGCCAGCGACCAGGAGCCCAGCACAGCACACTACCAGGGGCGGCCCCACGACCAGCAGCCACCGACGCGGGCTCAGCCCCTCCGCCGTGCGCTTGCTGATTCCCACGTCGCCGCGCCGGAGCGCCGCGTAGGTGCCCAGCAGGCACAGCACGCAGCACAGGAGCAGCGCCCCCCAGTAGCCGAGCAGATGCACGCCATCGGGCGAGCTGTACATCTCCTTGGGCCAGTTGGCGACGACGTCGGGCAGTGGCGTGCCCGGGTGGGCGAGCGTCACCGCCTGGCCGTTCACTGCCACGCGCGAGGCCATCTCGTTGAGCCGCACCGTGGAGCCCATTGCCGCTAGGCACCAGTGGCTGACCGTCAGGTAGGAGAGCACCTTGGCCCAGCCGCTCAGGTCGAACACGGCGCCGCTGAACACGATCTGCGGGATCAGTACGATCGGCACGATGCTCATCGCCCGGTCAGTGCTGCGCACCAGGCTGGAGATCAGCAGCCCGCCGAACAGGCCCGCCAGGGCGCACAGGGCCAGAGAGATCATCATCTCCAGTGGGGCGGGGAGGAAGATGCCCCGGGCGGGGAGGTAGGGCGTCTTGAGGCTGACGATCGCGAACAGGGCGATCACCTGCACCAGGCCCAGTGCCGCCAGCACCCCCACCTTGGAGAGGATGTAGGGGAACAGGCGCAGGTTGACCAGCCGCTCGCGCAGGTAGACCGGCCGCTCCTTGACGATCTCCCGTGCCGCGTTGGTGGTGCCGAACCATAGGGTGGCGATAGTGAGCATCAGCAGGATCTGCTGGGTGTTGTTGATCTTAGGGCCGGTATAGAGCGCACGGGAGGTGACCAGGGTGAGCGCGGCGGCCACCAGCGGGGTCTGCGCCAGGAGCAGGCCCAGGTTGACCCGGTCGCGGCCCACCAGCTCGGCGTACCGCGCACTCAGGATGGCCCACTGGCGGAACGCCGCGGCGCGCAGCCGGCGCACCGGGCGCGGCGGTGCATCCAGCGGCACGAGCGCAGCAGCAGATCCCTCCTGCCGCTCCAGCACGTGGGTGCGGTAGAGCCCGGACTGGCGGAACCGCAACTCGCGAGCGCCGGCCTCATCGGGGTCGGCGAGCATGGTGTAGATGTCGGGGAAGCCGGCGACGCCGAAGAAGTCAGGGGCGACATCGGGCGGGCCATAGTAGACCAACCGCCCGCCCGCCAGGAAGGCCACCAGGTCGCACTGGCCGATGTTCTCGGTGGCGTGCGTCACCAGGACAATGGTGCGCCCCTCTTCGCCCAGGCGGCGCAGCAGCTGCATCACCGCCTTGTCCAGACCGGGGTCTAGGCCGGAGGTGGGCTCGTCGAGGAACAGCACGCTGGGATTGGCCAGCAGTTCCACGGCGATGCTCACCCGCTTGCGCTACCCGCCGGACAACTTGCTGATCGCCTGGCGCCGTTGCGGCGCCATCTGCACGTCGGCCAGCACCCCCTCGATGCGTCGATCCCGCTCGGCGGCGGCGGTATCGGGTGGCAGGCGCAGCCGGGCGGCGTAGGCGAGCGCCTGCTCGACCGTGAGGTCGCGATGGAGGATGTCGTCCTGGGGCACGTAGCCGATCAGGCCGGCGTAGGGGGTGGCCTGGCGGTAGATATCCTGGCCGCTGTAGAGGACGGTGCCCGCCTGGGGCGGGGCCACCCCGGCGAGGGCGTGCAGCAGCGTCGACTTGCCGGCGCCGCTGCCGCCAATCAGTGCCACAAATTCACCCGGCAGGATGCTGACGCCCACGTTGTCCAGCAGGACCGCGCCGCCCTGCCGGCCGGCGCGTCGCACCAGATCCACGGCATCGATCCGCACGGCGGGTTGGCCGTCAAGCTGCTCCAGGGCCTCACCCTGGAAGGTGAAGCGCAGCGGACCGATCTGGACCTCGTCGCCCACGTGCAGCTCACTCAGGCCGCGGACGCGGACGCCCGCGGCGAAGGTGCCGTTGGTGCTGCCCAGGTCGTGCAGGAGCACGTGCTGGGCCAGCCGCTCGATGCGGGCGTGGAAGCGCGAGACGAGCGGGTAGTCCACCACCAGGTCGTTGGTGGGGTCGCGGCCGATGGTGAGCGTATCGGCGCCGGGCCGGAAACGGACGTTCAGGGCATGGTCGGCGCCGTGGCGATCGACCGCGCCGCGGGCGAGG
>JAICHN010000159.1 GCA_025924845.1 Chloroflexota bacterium
ACCCGGCAGCATCCGCGCCCATCTCACTTCCCTTTGGTGTTTTCGCCCCATGGGGCGAAAACACCAAAGGGAAGTGAGATGGGCGCGGATGCTGCCGGGTGTCTCCCGGTAAACAGCGCGATGGACCTTGACGAAAAGTTACACGGCTCGAATGAAGAAATAGATGGTCATCAGGATCGCCACCACGAGCACGATGCGGCGGACCAAGCCCGGTTCCAATCGACGTGCGTAGGCGGCGCCGGCATAGCCGCCTATGATCCCTCCCACCAACATGACAATGGCCTGGGGCCACTCCACCGCTCCCGCGATGATGAAGGTGACCACGGCTACACCATTGATGCAGCTTGCGAGCACCGTCTTGAGGGCATTCATCACATGGATGTTTTCCATCCCCATCAGGCCGAACGCGGCCAGCATCAGAATGCCGATCCCGCCCCCAAAATAGCCGCCGTACACCGCGATCACCGTTTGTCCGACGCACATGCCCACCACGCCGCGCATCGAGCGGTTCGGACTTTCATCGGATGAGGGGATGCCGGCAGCATTTCGCTGCTTCATCCAGGCCGTAAGCGACGGGCCAAAGGCGAACAGCAGCGTTGCTCCGAGCAGCAGAAGAGGAATCAGCCGCGAGAAGGTCGAGGATGATGTGTGCAGCAACAAGATCGCGCCAAGCCAACCGCCGAGCAGGCTGATGATCCCCAGCGTGCCCAGGTAGGGCACCGTACGAAGTTCGCGCCTGTAGGCGCCCACGCTGGCCAGCGTTCCCGGCCAGAGCGCCACGGTAGAGGTGGCGTTGGCGTTGATCACCCGTACACCGGTCACTACCAGGGCGGGAAAGGTGATAAAGCTCCCCCCACCGGCCACCGAGTTCTGTGCGCCGGCCCATAACGCGGCCGCGAACAGCAAAGCCCCTTGCGCGATTGTCACGCGGTTCCTTTCTTGCTCAGAATAGGCCGCTGGTCAAGCCGCCGTCTACTTGCAGGGTAACACCGGTGATATAGCCGGCCTGCTCGCTACATAAATAGGTAATGGCATTCCCCATATCGAGCGGCTCACCGACCCTGCCCAGGGGAACGCCCGCCGCCGCGTTTGCTCTCGTAGCGGCTTCGTCACCACCGTAGAGGCTGGTCAGGCGGTCGGTAAGAATGCGTCCGGTCGCCACCGTATTCACGGTGATCCCGTCCGGCGCCAACTCGGTAGCCAGCGTTTTGCTCAGCCCGGTTACGGCGGCCCGTAGCGAGTTGGAGAGCACCAGGTTGGCGATGGGTTGCTTTACCGAGGTCGAGGTCACGGTGATTATTCGTCCCCAGTGCTTTTGGCGCATGTACGGGATGGCGAGACGGCTCAGGCGCACCACGCTGAGCACCAGGCCCTCGAAGGCAGCCTGCCAGGCCGCGTCGTCCAGTTGCTCGAACTTCCCGGCCGGGGGTCCGCCCGTATTGTTGATCAGGATATCTATGCCGCCGTAGCGCGCCGCGGCTTCCTCCACCAGACGGTGTATAGCGTCGCCATCGCTCAGGTTGGTGGGGACGGCCAGCACCTCCGTCCCTGTTTGAGCGCGTAAATCCGCCGCGGTCGCCTCCAGCGTGGCCGCGTCACGCGAGCAGATCGCCAGTCGCACCCCTTCACGGGCCAGGGCGAGCGCGGCGGCGCGGCCGATGCCTTTCCCGGCGCCGCACACCATGGCCGTCTTGCCACGAATACCGAGATCCATAATCATGCTCCCTTCGGACCATCTTTTCTCCCCTGGGGAGCATAGGTCATCAGAGGTTCGCTCGTCCAATATGGCGGCCTTTTGGCTATACTTTTAGAAGATTTACCTGTGTGCCTCACACCGCGCCATGCCCGGAATCGCTCCTGGCGCACTACCGCGGGCAGAAGTCGGGCATATGGTTCGAGCGATCCTTGAGAGGCGCGTGCCGCCCCTTCCTACTTCATCCAGGAGGAAAGCTAATGTCCGGAAGCAACGACGCCCCGGCCCAACTAAAGGCTGTGTTCGCCGAGATTACGTCGCTCCAGAATGCCGCCTCCGTGCTCAATTGGGATCAGAACACCTATATGCCGCCCGGTGGCGCGGCGGGACGGGCCGAGGATCTCGCCGTTCTGTCCAAGTTGGCCCACGAACGACTGACCAGCCGGCAGACGGGCGACCTGCTCAAGCGTGCCCAGGACGCGGTCGCCGGCCTCGATCCGGACAGTGACGATGCGCGTCTGGTCCAGATCGCCCAGCGCGACTACGATCGCGCCGTGAAGTTGCCCGAGGCGCTGGTAACCGAGTTTGCCCGAACCTCCGTCCTGGCCGAAAGTGTCTGGCGCGAGGCGCGCCTGCGCAACGATTACCCGGCCTTCGCGCCCTGGGTCGAGAAGCTGGTTCAACTCAATCGGGAGATGTGCGAGCATATCGGGTACCCGGACCAGCCTTTCGATGCGCTGGTCGATATGTCGGAGCCCGGCATGACCACGGCCGAGGTGAAGGGGATCTTTGACGACCTGCGCCTACATCTGGTGGAACTGGTGCGGCGGATCGCCCCGAAGGTAGACGTCGTGGACGCCGGCCCGCTCCATCGGCACTTTGACGAGGTGATGCAGGAGCGCTTGGGGCGCGAGGTAGTGGCCCGCTTCGGGTATGACTTCACCAGGGGCCGGCTCGACCGCACCACGCACCCGTTCGAGACAGCGTTCAATCGCGACGATGTGCGCATCACCACTCGCTACGATACCCGGTTCTTGCCTATGTCCCTGATGGGCACCATGCACGAAGCCGGGCACGGTATGTACGAACAGGGCATCTCCCCGACCCTGGACCGTACCCCGTTAACAGGCGGCGTCTCCGCCGGTATGCACGAGAGTCAGTCGCGCCTCTGGGAGAACCTGGTCGGGAGGAGCCGCCCGTTCTGGCAATTCTTCTATCCCACCTTACAGGCCGCGTTTCCCAGCGTGCTCGATGATGTCAATCTCGATGCGTTTTATCGAGCGATCAATAAAGTAGAGCCTTCGCTGATTCGCGTGGAGGCGGACGAAGTAACCTATGGCTTGCACATCATGTTCCGGTTCGAACTGGAGATTGCCCTTCTGGAGGGGAACCTGAACGCAAAGGATGCGCCGGCCGCCTGGAACGAGAAGGTCCGCGACTACCTGGGGATCACGCCGCCCGACGATACGAACGGCATCTTGCAGGACATTCATTGGACGAGCGGCCTGGGCGGTTTCCAGGGTTATCAACTCGGCAACATCATCGCCGCCCAGTTGTGGGAAAGTATCGTCAAGGCCCAGCCGGACCTCTCGGATCGCATTGCGCGGGGCGAATTCTCCACGTTACTCGGCTGGCTCAATACCAATATTCACCGGCACGGGCGTAAGTTCGACCCGGGCGACCTGGTGGTCCGGGCCACGGGCGCCCCGCTCAGCGCCGAGCCTTATCTACGCTACCTGCGCGGCAAGTTTGGCGAGATTTATGGGTTGTAGAGTGTCCGGTGACGAACGACTCACGCGAGGGACGCCATGACGGGTACGACCGACCTGTCCCTCGAATCGATGCGGGGCAAGCAGCTGCGCACGGCACGGCGGAGGGCCATGGCGGTAACCCTCCTTCGCGGGGTACTGGAGGATGCGGTGGGAGAGGCTATGCTTGCCCTCCTCGATTGCCTGGATCCGAGGACCGCCACCGAGGGGACAGCCGCCCCGCCCAGAGGCAGCGTGGTGGCGCGCGCCTACGCCCGCGTGTTTACGCTGCTGGCGGAGGAGGGCGCCCCAACCGTCGATGCCGCCGATGCCTGGCAATCGCATCTCGTCTGGCACGTGATCGATGGGGAGAATCCTTTCAGTGAGGCGGCGGCCCGCTTTGGGGCGACCGGCGCCGCGCGATCGCTTCTGGATCAGGCTCGGCGGGACCTTCGGGGGCTGCAGTGGCTCTATTCCCTGAGCGCCGATACGATCCGCGAGGCCGCGTCGTCGCTGCTTGGCGAGGAATTGATTGAAGCTCTGGCCCCCTGGCACGCCCTCGCCCCGCCCGCCGTGGGTGATGACCCACGCACCATCCTGGCCCGCCGACTCAGCACGGCGCTCGATTGGGGCGCCATGGCGGACGAACTGGCCGCGCACTGGCATACGCACGGGCTGGGCCTGTTCGGCAGAGTCTACGCCGCCCGCTGGGCGACGGGCGAGCATGGCGGGCTGCGTGCTATAACCCGGCTGGATCCAACACGCCTCGCCGATTTGATCGCTTACGACCACGAGCGCGAGCCGTTGCTGCGCAACACCGAGCGTTTCGTGAGCGGGCTGCCCGCGCACCATGTCCTGCTGTACGGCGAACGGGGGACGGGGAAGTCCTCCACCGTCAAGGCGCTCGTTCACTCCTACGGCGACCGGGGCCTGCGCCTGGTCGAGTTAGCGCGCGACGATCTGGGGGAACTGAGTCGAGTACTGGCGGCGCTCCGTGATCTGCCCCAACGGTTTGTCTTGTTCGTGGACGATCTCTCCTTCGAGGAGCACGAGGTCCAATACAAGGCGCTCAAGGCAGCGTTGGAAGGAACCCTGGAAGCGTGGCCGACCAACGTGGTGCTCTACGTCACCACCAACCGCCGTCATCTGGTCAAGGAGCGCTTCAGCGATCGCGACGCGGAGCGGAACGGCGAAGTACATCCGCGCGATACTATGGAGGAGAAGCTTTCCCTGGCCGATCGGTTTGGCCTGCTCGTCACCTTCCCTTCGCCCGATCAGGAGCGCTATGTGCGGGTCGCCATCGGTCTGGCCCGTGCGCACTACATCGCGCTGCCCGAGCCGGAGCTGCGCCGTCGCGCCATTCAATGGGCGTTATGGCACAACGGGCGTTCCTGCCGAACGGCCCGCCAGTTCGTCGACGAACTGATCGCCGAACAGGGAACGGCCACGCAATCCGGCTCCCGAAGCACATAGGCAAGCCTCCGGCTAAAGCCGCATGGTAGGAACGACGAGCCGGCTAAAGCCCCATGTAGAACACTTTATAGACGGCATAGTCCCGGGCAGGCATACTCCTTTAGGGAATAGAGCATAAAGGCCGATAGGGCGGGGCGCGGGAACAGAGTATGGCAGTGCTGACCCTGACCGGGGTGACCAAAAACTATGCCGGACACGATGTGTTGCGCGGCGTGGATCTGCAAATCGATCCGCGCGAGCGGGTCGCCATCGTGGGCGCCAATGGAGCGGGAAAGTCCACGCTCCTCCGCCTGATTGCGGGCAGGGAGTCGCCCGATAGCGGCACCGTGCAGCGGGAGCGGCGGCTCCGCATCGGCTACCTGGCCCAGGAAGCCACGTTTCATAGCAAAAGTACGCTGCGCGAAGGACTGCTGGAGGCATTCGCCGGCTTGCGCCGACAGCAGCAGCGTCTGCGCGAACTGGAGGCGGAACTCGCCGAGGCGGGCACCAATCCCGCTGCCTGGAGCGCCGAGATCCTCGAGCAATATACCAGCGTCATGGAGCGATTCGAGCACCAGGGTGGGTATGGCTATGAGCAGCGCGTGGAACAGGTGTTGAGCGGCCTGGGCTTCGAGCGCGAACGCTGGGATCGCCCGGCCCGTGAGCTGTCCGGCGGCCAGCGCACTCGCGCCCACCTGGGTCGCTTGCTGTTGGAGGAGCCGGACGTCTTGTTGCTCGACGAGCCGACCAATCACCTGGATCTCGCCACCACCGAGTGGCTGGAGACCTTTCTCGGCGCCTGGCCCCAGGTGCTGGTCGTGGTCTCGCACGACCGCTATTTTCTGGATCGGGTAACGCGGCGCACCGTCGAACTGGTGGATGGGCAGGCGGAGAGCTATCCCGCTCCCTACACGCGCTATGTAGTGCTCCGCGCCGAGCGCTACGCGCGGCGGCACAAGGAGTTCGTGGCGCAACAGGAAGACATAGCCAGGACGGAGGAGTTCATCCGTCGCTACGGAGCCGGACAGCGGGCACGCGAGGCACGAGGACGGCAGACCCGCCTTGATCGGGTGGAGCGGCTCGCCGACGCTCCCAAGGATGAGCAACTGCGCCCCCAACTGGCGGCGGCCTCGGCCAGTGGACAGGTGGTGCTGGTAACCACGCGGCTAAGAATCGGCTTTAAGGACCATCAACTGCTGCGCCTTCCCAACCTGCAGTTGCGGCGCGGTGCCCGCGTGGCCCTGCTCGGGCCTAATGGATCGGGCAAATCCACGCTCTTACGCACTCTGGTCGGCGAACTACCGCCCTTGGGCGGCGCCTTCGAGTGGGGCCATAACGTGCAACTCGGCTATTACGCTCAGGCGCACGAGGGTCTGAATCTTCGCCATACCGTGCTGGAGGAGATCCTCGATGCCCGACCGATGGAGGAAGGAGAAGCGCGGACTATGCTGGCCCGCTACCTGTTCACGGCCGAGGAGGTGTTCAAGCGGGTGGGCGATTTGAGCGGCGGGGAGCGGAGCCGCGTGGCCCTGGCCAAGCTTACCTTGCAGCCCGCTAACTTGCTGCTGCTCGATGAACCGACCAATCACCTGGATATCAATGCTCGACAGGTGCTGGAAACGGTGTTGCACGACTACCCCGGCACCCTGATCATGGTGTCGCACGACCGCTATTTCATCACCGCCGTGGCCGATACGATCTGGGCCGTGGAGGATGGCGTGGTGCGCGTCTACGCGGGTGGCTATGACGACTATCTCAAGCTGCATGAGCAGCATAGGTACCAACCCGAAGAGGTGGAACCGGCCGTCGTCGAGCCTGCTTCGGCTCGGCGCAAGCCGCGTGGGCGGCCCATCAAGGCCGCGGCGCCGGCGAGAGCCGCGCCCACGGAGCACTGGGAGGAGCCGATCGCCGGCCTGGTGGAGCGCGTGGCGACGCTGGAACGCAAGGTGCGGGCGGCTACCGATAGCCTGACCTATGTGGGCGCGCGCGATGTAAGCACCCTCCTCGACCTGGCGCGGGCGCGCCAGAGCCTCGACGCCGATTTGCACGGCGCCACGGAGGCGCTGCTGTCGGCATTCCGCGAGGAATTGCGGCGCAATCCGCTGCATGAGGGGGATCAGGTTCGGTCCCTCAATGGCGGATAGAGACTACAGCCGGCGCTCGCCGGTGGAAAAACTGGGCATCAAGGCGGGCCGCGCCGTAGCGTTCGAGGCAGTGGCCTGGCCGATCGACCCGATCTTGCGGGCAGCGGTGCTGCGCCAGGCGGGACGGGATGTCGCCGCCGCTGATGAGCAGGTGGATACGGTACTGGTCACCGTAAGCACCCCAACCGAGGCCGAGGAAGCGTTACGACGCTGGAAAGTCCGTCTCCATCCCGCCGGAGGGATCTGGCTGCTTAGTTGCAAACGCGGCTCTCCCCTTTATGTGGATCAGCGGCTCCTGATCGAGAGTGGATTGACCGCCGGCATGGTAGACAACAAGGTATGCTCGGTCTCCGAAATGGTCAGCGCCATGCGCTTTGTGCTTCGCCTCCGCGATCGTCCACCGCGCTGATTTCCGCTTCTTCGTCGTGCGACCCCATTTCGGTACGCAGCCGCCCGTTGCCTTGCTATGCTGGACAGGTATGTTCACCCCGGACTGAGACAGGCGGGCGCGGGGCTGAGTGTGCATACGAATCAGCGGACCTTGGGGCCGAGCTTCCCGCTTGGCTGGAACGGAAGAATCGGGAACACGAGTGCCGGGGGCGGGCCATTGCCCATACGGGTTGTTGTGCGAAGGATCAGGGGCATCGTTCGCCTCCGCTCGCTTGACGCGGTCGGTATCCTTCTGGTCTCGCAAGGGCTGATTAACGTCGGCCTCGGCACCTTTTCCGTCCTCTATAACCTCTACCTGAGCGCCCTCGGCCAATCGCTGGCCTATATCGGCGCCTTCAACGCGCTCAGCATTCTCGCTCTCGGCATAGGCGCCTTACTCATGGGCGGCCTGGCCCGCTGGGTCAGCCACAAGCAGGCCCTGTTTGTGGGCGCCCTGCTGGTCATTCTGGTGCAGGTTCTGCTTGGGGTTGGTACCACGCCCTGGCTTCTGATGCTGGGGGGCGTGATATGGGGCGTGGCGCAAGCACTGAGTCTGGTGCCCGTCGCCCCCTTGCTCAGCGAAAATGTGGACCGGGGACAGCGTGCCGCCGTGTTTGGCAGACTCTACGCCACCTGGGCGTTGGCAAGTGTGGTAGGCAGCGCTCTGGGCGGGGTGCTGCCCGGAGCGATGGCGGCGCTGCTCGCCCTCGGCTCGGGGCATGGACCCGCGGCCTATCGAGATGCGCTGCTGGTGGCCACGGCAATCGCCGGTCTCTCCTTGCCCCTCTGCTATTTCCTCCCGTCCAACCAAGCCGGCGACACCGTGGAGTCCTCGGCCGACGCACCGGTGGGCAGTGGTTGGGCCCTTCTCACGGTTCGACGCACCATTACCAGTGTGGCAGTGACGATCGGCCTCTACAGCTTCGCGGCCGGTTTAGTAGCGCCGTTCTTCAACGTCTATTTCGCGGAGCAACTCCATCTCGCCACGTCGCTGATTGGCGCCCTTTTCGCCGTTGGCGCCCTCCTGAGTGCCGTGGGAAGTCTCTATGGTCCACGCATTGCCCGCCGTTTCGGGAGCGTAAAAGCGGTAACTCTGGTCCGTTTAGCGCTCGCACCCTGCCTGATCGCCCTGGCCCTTGGCACCGTCGTGCCCCTCCTTGCCATGGGAGGATTCCTGGCCCGCTACGCGCTCGTCTTCATGTCGGGCGCTCTCGATTCTCACTTCACGCTGTCGGCGGTGCCGGCTCGGTCGCGGGCGCTGGCCAGCGGGGCGCGCACCAGCGCCTACAATCTATGTTGGGCGCTTGGCGCCTGGGCGGCAGGGTTGTTGATTGACCAGGTTGGCTATCCCGCCATGTTCCTGGCCAGTGCGGCCACCACGGTAGCGGCAAGCTTCCTCTTCCTGGGCCTGTTCAGCCTGACTGGACGTGAACGCTGATCGGGCGTGTAATCTAAGCTAAAGTCCAGATAGCGGCACCGGGCAGCAACATTATGAGGAAGAAATCCAGGGAATACTTTACATGGCGTGGTTTTCTGGAGCAGCTTGATGCGGCTCCGCGCGTTCGCCGTGATCCCGTAGCCGACGATCGAGCGTTCACCGCACTCGCGCGCGATATCGAGAAGAGGTTGGACTGCTCAGTCACTGTTGAAGATAGTCTCTCCTGTCAGGATGAGGCAGTGTTTGGAAGGATGCTCCTTCCGCGTGAAGTTCCTAACTGAGGACTATATGGCGTGGTTGTCCGCAAGCCGAGTCGGGAATATCGCGACGGTGTGGGACTGGGATGGGGTAGTGCATCCTGTCAAGCTCGGCATCATCGTCGAAACCGTTGCAGCTCACGGGCTGTTCTATATTCCGAGCGCCGTTCTATACACTACCTTTACCGGACGGGATCGCGACTCAAGTGAGAATAGCTGGCACGAAAGATTTTTCGGCTACGGTTAGGGTTGCTGTTTAGGGTCTTTTCCACCATCGGCTTACCATGCGCGACATACTCTTCCCGGCAACCCCGAACCTACCCGATGATCCCGGCTTTCGCCCTCAAAGCATGATCAGGCCGCGCCGGGCCGCCTGCGTCACCGCCTCCGTACGGCTGGCCGCGCTCAGTTTGGCCATGATGGACCCCATGTGGAACTTTACGGTGTGCTCACTGATCCCCAATCGCCGCGAGATGCCCTTGTTGCCCAGCCCCTCGCTGACCAGGCGAAGAACCTCCAGTTCACGGGATGTCAGCGGCTCGATCAGGGCGGCGGCCGAGGCAACGCCGACCGCCGCGGGTTCGACCGGGAGCAGGGCCATGGCTACGGCCGAGTGCAACACCACCAAATCGGCCGCCGCCGCGGCCACGGCGGCGATGATCTCTTGTTCCGAGGCGTCACGGGGCAGCAATCCACGCGCCCCGGCCCGCAGCGCCTCGCGCGCCCACGGATCGCCGCCATCGCAGAGCAACAGTACCGCGCTGTCGGGGGCGCTCTCGGCGATCGGTCGGAACGCTCCCGCCAATTCCTCGTCCTCGTGCTCCAGTTCCAGCAGCACGACATCGGGATGCAGCGAGACGGCCAGCGCCTGTAAATCTCGGGCTCCGGCCGCCTCGCCAACCACGGTTACCTCCGGCGCCGCGTTCAGCACGGCGGCCAGCCCGGCCCGTGCCGTGGGCCGGGCTGCCGCTACCAGAACAGTGGTCACGCGTGTTCCCATCGGACGGATCGACCCGCGACTTGTATTATATGGGGCCTCCGGCCGCTGCCGGACGTGACCCATGTCAGATGAGCCGGAGGCACCGTCGTACCCGTAATCACGAGCGATC
>JAICHN010000160.1 GCA_025924845.1 Chloroflexota bacterium
CTATTTGGAACTGCATATCGAGCAAGGGCCGGTCCTGGAGCAGCTGGGACTGCCCCTCGGCGCGGTCCAGGGTACCTTCGGAGTGGAACGTCATGCCATACACTTTCAGGGCAGCACCAGCCACGCCGGATCCACGCCTATGCATCTGCGTCGCGACGCCTTCCTGTCCGCCGCGCGCCTGGCGCTGGAGGCGCGGGATATTGCCAAGCGGCATGGCGGGGTGACCACCAACGGCTCGGTTGTGTGCGAGCCGGGCATCGTAACGGCCATCGCGGGGACATGTACTCTGCTGATCGATCAGCGGGCGCTCGACGCGGACGCCCTGGCCGCCATGTGCGCGGAGGTGAAAGAGGCAGCGGGCCGGATCGCGGCGGAGGAAGGGACGACGGTACGGTGGGAACCGCTGTTCCAGATCGAGCCTATCCCGTTCCATCCCACCTTGATCGGCTTCGCCGAGCAGTCGATCCGTGAGGTAGCGGGGACGGTACACGCGCTGCCCAGCGGTCCCTTGCATGACGCGGCGGTGATGGCGCGGATCGTACCCACCACCATGATGTTTTGCTCGAGCCTCAATGGGATAAGTCATAGCGCGCTGGAGGATACTCCGGAGGAGCATCTGGCGCTCGCGGTGCGGGCCTTCAACCATCTGGCCGACCGTACCGTGGCCTGGGTAGCGGCCGGGCAACCATGAAAGATGCATATACGGAACCTGAATCGGCCGCTTTTCCTCGAGCATACATGGCCCGCTCCCATCTCGGAATCGTTGGTTTCCAAACGTTCGTTTGCTTACTGGAGCACTCCACGCGACCAGGGTTGGATCGCCGCTCGATCCCTCGGCTATGAACGCCGTGATCGAGCAAAACCTCAATGCCTATCTTCTCTCCTACGCGGCCATTCCCGGCGCCGTCCTTCGGCAAAACGACCGGATCGCCTGGGTAGACTCCGGCTTTGCTTCTTCCAGCCTCAATTCGGTGGTCTTCGCCCGGTTCAGGCCGGAGGAGGCGGATACTGAGATCGACGCGGTGCTCACGTACTTTCGTGAGCATGCTCGGCCCCTCACCTGGCATATCGGCCCTTCCAGTGAGCCGGCCGATCTCGGGGACAGGCTGATCGCCCGCGGGATGAGTCATGCCGAGGATGAGCCGGGAATGGCGGTCGCCTTATCGCCGGCTCAACTCGATTTCGAGCCGCCCACCGGCCTGATCGTGGAACCGGTGCGCACGGCGCGTCAACTGGAGGAATGGATCGGCGTCTGGCTGTTTCCCGTCCCCGCCGACCTTCGCACCCTTCATTTCGAGGCGTTCCGCCGGCGTGGGTTGGGCGACGACCTTCCCTGGCAATGCTACCTGGGCCGCGTCGACGGCGCGCCCGTCGCAGCCGTCGAACTGTTCATGGAGCGCGGGGTGGCAGGCGTCCAGTACGTGGTCACCCTGCCTCACCTACGACGCCGGGGGATCGGCGCCGCCATGACCGCGTACGCACTGCGGGAAGCGCGGGGGCGTGGTTGTACGGTCGCCGCGCTCAGCGCCTCGCCGGATGGGATCGGCATCTATCGCAGGCTGGGCTTTGTAGAATACTGCCTTATTCGTCGGTTCGAATGACATGCGTCGAGAACGGTGAATCCTTCACCAGCCAAAGGGCCGGACTCCGCGCGGAGTCCGGCCCTTTGGCTAACGACGCTTGTTGCTCAGGTGTTGGGCAGACGCACCACCTGAATCATGAAGGACACTCCCGGAGCTTTGGCGCCGAAGACATCAGCCGTGCTGACGTGGATGGTGGTGCCCGCCGTGTCGGGAAGCGGAACGCCCGTGTCCATGTTCTCCGATGGTATAGTCTGTGTGCCGCCTCCGTGACCGCTAAAGACGTCGGTTTCACTGGTAATGAAGAGGGTGCGCGGGCCAGCTGACCCAGATTCTACCGTCCAGGTGAAATCCACTGATTGATGGCCTGCGCCCGCCAGACCTGGTCCGCCCCCGCCGATAGTATGGCCGCAGCCCGTGAACTCTCCATCGCCCGTCCCGCTGTCCGCCGTGCCGAACAACGCCGCCCAGCCCCAGAAGCCGCCGAGATTCGGGCCGCACAGTGCGGGGTTGTCGCAGTTCTGTGACATGGTAATCTGGTAGACCGCCTTACCGTAATCGGCATGCGCCGTGGAGGCAGCGCGCCAAGAGGGAGTCAACACTGCCGCCACTGCCACTGCCAGAATCAGAAGTCGCCGGATCCATCTCATCTTTCTCCTCCGATCGTTCCCCTGGTGTGCCGGCACCGAGATGGGGCGCCGGCACTGTTTGACTGAGCAATCGCGGGACAAGAGTGGTGCTCATGCCTTGACCTACGGCGTACCTCCTTTCATATCAAGGGCGGGCTGCTTCCCGCCACCTGGTAATCCGGCTGAACATTCGGATCTGGATGTGCGGAATTGAGCGGAACGAACCCGATAATATACCTAGCTCGATACTATACACTATGTTACCTATCGTCGCTACTGCACCGTGAAGTGGGCGATCATCCCTTCCATGACGTGCGGCGTGCCGTGCTTCTTCACATCGGGTAGGAAGCACATAGCTATGTAGTAACCGGGGGTCAGCGTCAGTTGCATTTGCGCGGACTGGTGGGGCGAGAGGACGTCCATTCCGCCAATGTCATGGGCCCAAGGCGGAGGCGGACCATTCTGGCCCTGAGGTGAACGCAGCAGGGTGAGCACGTCGTGCTGAGTCTTGCCGGGATCGAGCCTGACCAGCGACATCTCATGCAGCTGGGGTCCTTGATTGGTGAACCGGAAGGACACCGAACCTGCCGCCATCTGCTTGGGGAATCCGAGGAATTTCATGTCCTTTAGCGTGACGGCGATCCCGTTCGACGACATAGCCGCCCCCTGTCCGCTGCTCCGCGCCACGGTAAAGGTATGCAAATGATCCGGCCCCTGGCCAAGCGTCAGGTCCAGCCCGTAGAGTCCAGGTGTGCGCATATCCAGGACGACCGTCTCGCTGGTTCCGGCGGCGACGCCGCTTGCGCCACCGATGAAGGTCAGCAAATGGCTGAGCTTCGCGAAGCTCGCCAATGACTGCTGAGCCTGTGCGTCGGCCGCCTTAACCTGGGCCAAGGTCACCCCCGGATTGAGGCGCGCGAAGCCCGCCTCAGCCTCTTCCTTGGTGTCCACTACCAGGGTGACCGCGACTAGGCCCGCCGCGACCTTTTTGGGGAAATGCGCGGCCGAGGCCCGAATCGTGATTTGCTGCATAGCCGCGCTCGCGGGCGCGGCATGCACCGGCACGCTCAGGGCGGGAACCATCGCCGCGGGCAACGCCGTGAGCGCCAAGAGGGCTGCCGTACCAAGCAGGGGACGATGGAGCGTGCGGATGATTGTTCGTGTTTGCATGTGGTCAAATCCTCTACAAAGTCGGTTCATTGAACGAGTCCGGCGTTGGATACATTGTCGTACGAATCGAGTTCTCCTCCTTTCGCTATGGCGCCCTCGTGTCATCCGCGGCCGGCGCGTCGTCCACCATGGAATCGGTGCCCTCCGTCGCCAACAGCCGGCGCAGGCCGTCCAACAACTCCTCCAGGCTGCCGAAACGCCGGCCGTGGCCATCCGGCAGATGCTCCAACCTGCACGCCCATCGGTTGCGGTCTCGATGTTCGCCTCGCCAGACCCGCACAAGATATGCGTCGTAGCGCGGCATGATCCTCTCACTCCTCTCCATGTGGCCTCCAGGACACACTCCCAGCATAAGACCCGACCATTTCGCCCGCGTTTCAGCGCGATTCGCCCTCGGCCTCCGGCGCGGCGCGCTGTCTTGTGCGAGGAGATTACGTCTTGTACGCGAGGGCGTCCCCACTCATGCACGCTAAGGCCTCACGTGCTACCGTGGAGGGTGTGCGGGATCGCACACGAGAGTGAGCGGTGAGCGAGGCGTTGCCCCTTTGCTCGCGGTGCCCCGGCTCACCTAGCGGAAGGGAGCAGGCAATGCAGATCAAAGATATAATGACGGCCGATGTCGAGGCGGTTCGTCCCGACACGCCGTTGGCGGATGCCGCACAGCGCATGCGAGACATCGATGTCGGACTGATGCCGGTGTTCGATGGCAAGCAACTGCTGGGCATGCTCACCGATCGTGACATCACCATCCGTGCCGTGGCGCAGGGACGCGATCCCCGTACCACTCCCGTTGGCGATGTGATGACTCCGGATTTGATCTTCTGCTACGACGATCAGGATGTGAGCGAGGCCGCGCAACTGATGCAGCAGAAGCAGATCCGTCGCCTCCTGGTCCTCGACCGCACCATGCACCTGGTCGGGATCGTCTCGCTGGGCGACCTGGCAGTAAAGAGCGGTGAGCAGAAGATGGGCGGCGCCGTGCTGGAGGAGGTCTCGCAGCCGACCGGGTCCAAAGCATAGACGGCGGCCGGGTTTCATCGGCGGGCTGCAGCTCCAACGAAAGGGGACCGGTGCCGTGCGGCACTAGTCCCCTTTCCTTTGGGGAGTGCGCCCTTTGTCTGATGAGCCCGCGGGCTGGACGCGATACGGTGTGCATAAGGGAGTGGGATCGCAGCCATCGGGCTATTTTTCGCGCCTTGCACGATCGTGTATAGGCCGCTCCGTTTTCGGTTGACGCCGCTGGTGGAATAATGAACAACACGATACGACTTGGCCGACTAGCAGGGATCGAGATCAAACTTGACTATTCCTGGTTCATTCTGTTCCTGATCGTCACCTGGTCGCTGGCCGTGCATTACTTCCCGGACATTCAGCCGGGATGGTCGGCGGCCACGTACTGGCTGATCGGCATTGTGACCAGCGCCCTGTTCTTCGCTTCGGTACTGACTCACGAGATGGCGCACAGCATCGTCTCCCGCTTACAAGGGGTGCCGGTGCGTGACATTACCCTCTTTATTTTCGGTGGCGCGGCACGGATCAGTCAGGAGCCGCGGAGGCCGCGTGACGAATTCTTAATGGCTGTGGTAGGGCCGGTGATGAGTTTGGCTCTGGCCCTTGCTTTCGGTCTGCTCTGGTGGCTCAGTCGGGCCGCCGACACGCCGTTCCACGTCTTGACCGGCTGGTTGAGCGGTACCAACTTCGCCCTGGCCGTGTTCAATATGATTCCCGGTTTCCCACTGGATGGGGGGCGCGTTTTCCGAGCCATTGTCTGGAGTGTAACCGGCAACCTGCGTCGCGCTACACGCATTGCCTGCACGGTAGGCCGGATGGTCGCTTTCGCCTTTATTGTCTTCGGTATCTGGCAGATCCTGACCGGTAACTGGGCCAGTGGGATCTGGATCGCCTTTATCGGTTGGTTTCTAGACAACGCCGCGGCTCAGAGCTATCGGCAGTTGGAACTGGAACAAGCACTGGCCGGCAGGCAGGTGCGAGAGGTCATGAGCCCGTGTCCGGCCGTCGCCGGCGGGCTCAAGTTGGATGAGGTGGTGGACCGAACGGTACTGCCCAGCGGTGAGCGTTGCTTTGCGGTGCTGGAGGAAGGGCGACTAGTGGGCTTGCTGACCTTGCGTCGTGTCACAGCGGTGCCGCGGGATGAGTGGCCCTTGACTCGGGTGGACGAAGTAATGATTCCTCTCGCCACGTTGCACACGGTCCAGCCGACCGATGACCTGGCTGCCGTCTTCCATACGATGACTGCCGAGAACATCGACGTGCTGCCGGTAGTGGAAGACGGCCAACCGGTAGGCGTGGTATCCCGAGACACATTCTCGAGGTTTATGCACGTGCGAGGGATACCCGGTTGGCGGCACCGAGACGCCGCGTAGCGCCGGCCTGGCCCGTTAGCCCGAAGCGGGCCGGCGCCGCCGCCCATGCAGCCTGCCTCGGCTTCAAGCAGAGTTCGGAGAAGCGTTCCGTCAGTTACGCGGTCCTCTCCCTTGGTACCCACATGAAAGGAGTTCACCATGGCGGCGAAGAAAGACCGGAGTACGGACGAACGGCCCATCCATGTCTCCACGGCCGACGAGGTGCTCTCCAGCCGGGCTGAATCGGTTCATAGCCGCGATGGATCCATCCATGGCCAGGCTGGCTCGGCGCAACGCCGTCTCGACGACGTGCGGCGTCCTGGGCACGGCCGCTCCGTAAAGCAGGGAGCGGACGAATCGACGGGCGAACGCGAGATAGGGCAGTTCACCGGCGCGGGCCGCCCTTCTCGACAGAAGAAGTGACCGGCCATGACCGACCTCAAGCCGGGAACGCCGATCCGCTGCTTGAATGCGCTTGTTGGGAATAAGCCGTTGAAGAACGAAGAGGCAGGCTTGCCGCTGATTCCCCTTACAGCTTGATCAGCGGCAGGCCTGCCTCCTCGTCCATCTGGCGCCGCAGGTACGCGGGCGACTCCACGACGATCACCTCCAGGGTCGGCCAGGCATGGGCCTCCAGCAGGTGTCCGCCGTGCGCCGTGCCATCCGCCTTCCCGACCACGGCATGGGCATGCACCTTCGGCTCGCCGCGGTCGAGGCTGATGTCGCCTACCAGCGATAGCACCTCGACCTGTTCCTTGATCGGGATCTTCTTATATTCCTTTCGCTCCCGATCGTAGAAGCCGAGCACCATATCGGTAAAGCCACCGATCGCGGTAAGTCGGCCGGCGGTTATTCCCTCGCGTTTGGCAAAATCCAGCAAACCCGCCGCGACCTCCTCCTGCTTGTCGAAGACGACCGCGAAGGTTTTCTCGCCGTGCTCGTTCAGTAACCTGGATCTACTCATGATTGCTCTCCCCGTCCAGGTTTACTATGGCCCACCGATCAGTGCGCATGGCGGAACCTCCGTATCCCGAAGGCCGAAATGCCGGCCAGGGCGAGACCCGCTCCGACCATTGCCGCCGTCCGCGCTCCCGATCTCTCCCCTGAGGTGTCGGCATGCTCTTTAAACCATCGTTCCGGATAGGCGCAGGCGGGCTCCGCCGCGCTCTGCCGGCCCGCCATGCGCAAGACGTCCGCCAGGTGCAGGGCATACCGATCGGTACATTGGGCGATCTGCTCACGGCAACTGAAGCCGTCCGCGATCACCAGCGTATCTTTCTCGGCTTGCCGCACCGCCGGCAGCAGCACCCGCTCGCCGACCTTGATCGAAATCTCGTGGTGATCCTTCTCGAAGCCAAAGGCGCCGGCCATGCCGCAACATCCGTCATCAGGGGCGGTGAAATCCAGGCCCATCTGGGAAAGAATGCGCTCCTCGTCACTCAATCCCATGAGTGCTTTGTGATGGCAGTGCCCATGCAGCAGCGCCTTACCCTCCAGCTTGGGCGGCACGTAGCTCTCGACCTTCTTGACCAGGAATTCACTGAGCAGATACGACTGTTGCCGCAACCGCCCAGCATTCGCATCGCCGGGAAATAGATTCACCAACTCGTCGCGGAATACGGCCACGCAGCTCGGCTCCAGTCCCACCACTGGGACGCCGGCCTGGATTTGCGGCCCGAGCGTCTCCAGAATCTGACCCAGGAGGCGCTTGGCCAGGTTGAGCATGCCGTAATCGTAGAGCGGGCGACCGCAGCAAAGTGATTGTCGCGGCACGATCACCTGGTAACCTGCTGCTTCCAACACCTCCACTGCCGCCATCGCGGTGTCGGGATGGAAATGGTTGTTGAAGGTATCCGGCCACAGGATCACCGGCGGGCCGCCCGTGTTCCGTGGCGCGCGCTGTTGGAACCGCTCCGTAAAGGTTCGCGGCGCGAAGGCGGGGATTTGTCGTGCCGGCGCGATACCGGCGGCGGCCTTGGCCAGGCTACGCAATCCTGGCGTCTGGGTGGCAAAGTTCGCCAGGGCGGGGGCGCGCGACGCCAGACGTGCCCACCAATAGATTAGTCCGAAGGAGTAGGCAGTGATTGGCCGGAGCTTGCCCGCGTAGTAGTGGGAGAGGAATTCGGCCTTGTAGGTGGCCATATCCACCGAAACCGGGCAATCACCCTTGCAGCCCTTGCAGGCCAGGCAGAGATCCAGCGCCTCTTTCACCGCTTCGCTACGCCACAGGTCGGGCAGCGGATCGCCCTCCAACATCTCGAATAGAAGCCGCGCCCGGCCGCGCGTCGAATGCTGTTCCTCACGGGTCACCATGTAGCTTGGGCACATGGTGCCGCTCTGGGTCTGCCGGCACTTGCCGATGCCCACGCAGCGTAGCGTGGCCCCGGCGAAAGTGCCGCGATCCTCGGGGAATGCGAAGTGCGTGCGCACCGGCCGCGGATTATAGGCGGTGCCCAGGCGCAAGTTTTCATCGATCCGATAGGGCTTGACCATCTTCCCTGGGTTCATCTTGCCGTCCGGATCCCAGAGCGCCTTGAACCGATTGAATGCCTCGACCAGGTCATCCCCATACATCTTCGGCAGCAGTTCCGCCCGCGCCTGGCCGTCGCCGTGCTCGCCGGAGAATGAGCCGCCATAGCGGAGCACCAGGTCCGCCGCCTGGAAAATGAAGGTGCGGAACCGGCGTACCCCCTCGGCCGTGGTCAACTCGAAGTCGATGCGCGTATGCAGGCACCCCTGGCCGACGTGCCCGTAAAACGCACCACCGTAACCGAACTCATCCATCAGCCGGCGCAGATCGCGCAGATAGTCGCCCATCCGATCCGGCGGCACCGCGGAGTCCTCCCAGCCCGGCCAGAAGTCGCGCGGCGCCCCCGGTACTCGTGCCGTCGCGCCCAACGCCGCCTCGCGCACCTCCCAGATTTTCCTGGCCTGCCCAGGGTCCTCGAATACTTTGACGGCCGGGGCGCCCATGCGTCGCAGGGCGCCCCGCAGACCCCGCACTTTGGCCGTCACCTCTTCTTGGTCGTCGCCGCCGAACTCCACCAGCAGCCAGCCGCCGCCCGGCGGCAGTAGGGCTACATCGGCCGGTCGCATGCCGCGTTTCTTCATGGTGTCGATCAGACGGTGATCGAACCCCTCCAACCCGATCGGCCCATGGGTCAGGATTTCCGGGACCTCATCGCAGCCCGCGGGCAGATCGCCGTAGCCGAGCACTACCAGGGCACGCTCCGGCGGATTATGCACCAGGCGCAGCCGTGCTTCCAGTACCGTGACGCAGGTGCTCTCCGTGCCTACCAGGGCGCGTGCCACGTGGAACCCGTTCTCCGGCAAGAGTTGGTCGAGATTGTAGCCGGAGACGCGGCGGGGGATATCGGGGAAGCGCGCCCGGATGCGATCCGCGTAAGTGTCGCGGATGGTTTTCAGCCCGCCATAGATCTCGCCCCGCCGGCCACCCGCGCCGATAATCCGCTCCAGTTCCTCGTCGTCGGTTCGTCCCACCGTGAGGCGCAGGCCGTCGTAGGTGAGGATCTCCAACTCCTCCACGTTGTCCACGGTTTTGCCGGCCATCAAGGCATGCACGCCGCAGGAGTTGTTCCCGATCATGCCGCCCAACGTGCAATGATTATGCGTTGCCGGGTCCGGCCCGAACGTGAGACCGTAAGGTTCAGCGGCACGCCGCAGATCGTCGAGAATCACCCCTGGGTGGACGCGCGCCAGCTTGCGCTCGGGATCGATCTCCAGGATCTCGCGCAGGTACTTCGACATATCCATGACCACGGCCACGTTGCAGCACTGTCCGGCCAGGCTGGTCGCTCCGCCGCGTGAGAAGAGCGGCGCTCCGAAGCGCCTGCAGATCTCTACCGTACGCGTCACGTCCTCCATGGAGCGCGGCACCACCACGCCAATCGGCACCTGGCGGTAGTTCGATGCGTCAGTCGCGTAGAGGGCGCGGCTGCCCCGATCGAACCGCGCCTCACCCTCGATCTCGGATCGCAGCGCCTCCGCCAGGCCGTTCGCCTCGCGGAACCGTTCCGGTCCTTCATCCGCTCGCGTAGGACGTCGCATCGCTGCCACGGCGTTCATCCAATCCTCCAAACATCGGCATGCCTGTGCCCCAGGCCGCTACGTTTCGTCGTGCCGGCCGAGGTTCCTCTCGGATCGAGTATCGGCCGCGGTGAGCCGCGGGCGCGTCGGGCAAAGGACCGAAGAGCCGCGGTAAATCAGGCTAGCACTCAGGAACATCAAGAGGCGTTTGATGCGGCGCGGCGGCGTTTCGCGCGGCGTGCGGTATGCTGAAGGCGGATGACCCGGCTTTGCCATGACATCCCCTTGTGGGTGGGCGGGCGCCTCGGCGGAAGATAGCAACCAAGGGCGAGGGGTGACCTGAATGATCAAGATTCTGATCGGTGAATGC
>JAICHN010000161.1 GCA_025924845.1 Chloroflexota bacterium
ACCGCGCCGGCCAGCGACGGCCAGGGCGGCAGCCTCGCGATGGAAGGCTGTGAGGTAGGTGGCCGTATCGAGCATGTGGCGTCTCCTGAGTGTGGCTAGGGATTGGCCGGCGATAGGGGAAGTATACCTATCCGGCGCCTTTCTGAGGCCACTTCCTCTGGGACGCTATAGCCCATTTGCTCCTGAGGCAGCTATTGCTTCAAGTTTAGTGATGCGAGAGTACGCCCACCGGCGGGCGATGGGCTAACGCATGATCGATCAGGCGCCGTGCCTCTTCCAGTTCGGTCCCCACCAACTCGAGTCGCGGCCCGCGCACGCGCGCGCTCCCCATGCTTACCATCTCCTGGGCGAGCTTGATCAGTTGCACGAACTTCGGCACGGTGTCCAGGCGGAGTAGGGGAAGGAACCAGGTGTAGAGCGCGTCGAGCGCCGCCCGGTTGCCGTGCCCATCGCGCACATCCATGGCAAGCCGGTAGAGGTCGATGGACTCGCCTGGAAAGGCATTGACCAAGCCGGCGATCCAGCCGACCGCTCCCGCCTGCACCGCTTCCACAATGCCGTCATCCACCCCGATCAGGATCTCCAGGCGGTCGCCGATCAGGGCATGGATTGCCTTGATGCGCCGTACATCCGTGCTCGATTCCTTGACCGCCGCCAGGTTGGCATGATCGCGGGCCAGTTCGGCGATCTGTTCGGGCAGAAAGTCGGTTCGATAGGCGGGCGGATTATTGTAGAGCATGACCGGCAGGTTGACTGACCGGATCACGGCCGCCACGTGCGCCTTCATTTCGCGCCAGTCGGTAGAGTAGGCATAGGGGGGCAGGACCATCACCCCGCTGCAGCCCGCCGTCTCGGCCATCTGGGCCAGGCGCACCGCATCTCTGGTTGCCAAGGCCGCCACGCCGGGGATGATCGGTACCCGATCACCCACCGCCGCCACCGCCGTTTTGAGCAACGCCGCCTTCTCGTCATAATCCAGGGTGGCGCCCTCGCCCAGCGAGCCGAGCGGCACCAGGCCGACGCAACCCGCGTCGACCAGCCACCGGCAATGCTCGGCGAAGAAAGCATGATCGATACTGCCGTCCTCGTTGAACTTGGTCGTCATCGCGGGAAGTACGCCGTGCCAATTGACCTTCACTGAACTACCTTCTCTCTTGACTGGAGGGGAGCGCCGATCTGGGCGAGGCTCCCCAATGTGCATGGCGTGATCGGCGCCCGAACCGAATCCTGGGTCCAGCCGAATAGGAAGGCCGAGGCGCCGCCGCAGACTCGGCCCTGGCATGGTCCCATCCCGCAGCGTGTGTGCAGTTTGGCGCTCCTCCAACTGCCGTGTTCGCACACGGCGGCGTACGGCACATCCTCGCAGCGGCACACGAGCGTGTCGGGATCGGCGAGCATCTTGAGCTCGTCGCGCAAGGCGAATCCTTGGCTCAACGCGGCGGCGAAGCGGTGGGCGTGGGTCCGGCTGGGAAACAATGCTCGTGCCTCGGCCTCCTGCCCTGTCGCGGCCAGCCCGGCGATCCGCCCTTCGGCCAGCGCCGCTTCCAGGCCGGCCACGCCGGTCACCTCACCGGCGGCGTAGATGTGGTCGCGGCTGGTCCGTTGCCGTTCGTCCACCTGGACCGCGCCCTCGACCACCGCGCAGCCCAGGGCACGGGGCAACTCGAGGTTCGGGGTCAGGCCAAAGCCGCAGGCGAGATACTCGCATTCCAGCGTCCAGGCGCCGCCGTGCTGTATCGTGACCGCTTCCAGGCGCTCCGTCCCCCGCGCCCTGACTACCCACGCACCTGCCCGAAACGGCACGCCGCGCAAGCTGCCGCCGAGCCGGCCTGCCTGGCGCAGTTTATCCCAGTCGGAAAGGAGCCAGCACGAGAAGGTGGCCAGCTTTCGCCATGGCGTCTGCTCGATTACCGCCGTCACGCGGGCGCCCTTGCCGGTCAGATACGAGGCCACGGCGAGGAGGAGCGGACCGCTTCCCGCCACCACGACACGCTTGCCCTTGATCGGCATGCCGCCCTTGACCAGCGCCTGGAGGCCGCCCGCACCGAACACGCCGGGCAGCGTCCAGCCCGGAAAAGGCAGGAAAAGTTCGCGCGCCCCTGGCGCGAGGATCAGGCGTCCGTAGGCAAGCTCGATCGGCTCGCTTGTCGTGTCGGCAATCAGTCTGCCGGCGTCCGGCGCGGCGACTACACGGGTTCGGGTGAGCAGACGCACGTTGGGCACGCCGGCACGCCTGATCCAGCGCGCCGCTTGCTCGGTAGGGATGCCGCCCGGTCCGCCGCGCCAGATTTGCCCGCCTGGCTGGGGGTTGTCGTCGATCAGGCCAACCGTCGCCCTGCTCTCCGCCGCGCCCACCGCCGCCGCCAGGCCCGCCGGCCCTGCCCCAACCACCAGCACCTCGAACTGGAGATCCTTCATCCCGTCACCACCGTCATCCCATCCTCACATGGGGTTTGGCAGCCGAGGCGATGGGCCTGGCCGTCGATCGTCACTCGGCACTCGAAGCAGATGCCCATCCCGCAGAGCGGTCCCCGTGCCTCGCCGCGCACCGAGCGCCGATAGGCGCCCACGCCGGCCAGGGCGACGGCGGACGCCACCATGGATCCCGCCGAAACGCGCACCGCGCGTCCGTTCACGGTGAGGCTGAGCTCAGGCACGGGCCGCCTCCAAGGAGAGGCGCGCCGGCAGATACGGCTCGATCGGGATCTCCAGGGGCAGGCCGAGCAACTGGGCGGCAAGCAGTTTGGCCGTAGCAGGCGCGCTGGTGATGCCCAGTCCTTCATGTCCGGTGGCTAGCCAGAGGCCAGGCCGATCTGGATGAGGGCCGACCAAGGGCAATCCATCCGGCGTGGCGGCGCGGAAGCCGGTCCATACCCGAAGACATGAGAGTTGGGCCAGAGTTGGTAGGTAGGCGAAGGCGCGATGCAGCATCTGGGAAAGGATACCGTGATCGCAGGCGTCTGACTGAACGTCGAACTGCCGCGACGAGCCGATCAGCACCTGGCCCGTGCCTCTGGGCTGCACGTTAAACGCCACCGAATCACCGTCCGTTGCATGCGCGTTCTTGATGTAGCCCAGTTCGACCAGTTGATGTCGCACGAAGCCGGGGTAGCGGTCGGTGATCGCCAGGTGTCCTTTCTTGGCGCGGATTGGCAAGTCGGGGACGAGATCGACAGCGCGCGCTCCGTTGGCGAGCACCACGGCGTCACCGCGTAGCTCGGCGCCGCTTGCCAGCTGGACGCTGCCTGGAAGCACGGCGGTCACCGTGCCGCCAAGCAGGCGGGCGCCCCGTCGGCAGGCGCGATCGAGGAGCAGCGCCGCGCTGCCCGGTGGGTAGACCACGCTGTCCTCGGGGACGAGCAGGCCGCCCGCCAGGCCGGGCCGTAGATTCGGCTCAAGATTAGAGAGCGCCTGGGAGCCAAGAATCTCGCATGGCACGGCCTGGGCCTGATAAGCGGCATGTTTGAGCTGAACGGCGTGCATTTCCTCGTCGTCCTCGGCCACCCAGATCGTGCCGCACTGCCCGTACTCGTGGGGCGCCCGCGCCTCCTGGGCAAAGGTATTCCAGAGCACCTGGGAGTAGCGGGTTAGTGCAAGCTGGGCAGGGCTGTCGTCCATCACCACGATATGCCCCATGCCTGCCGCCGTGGCGCCGCTGCCCACCACGTCGCGCTCCACCAGCCCAACCGATACGCCGCCCGCCGCCAACTCGTGCGCACAGGCGGCGCCCACGATACCGGCGCCGATAATCAGCACCTCGAAGGACTCAGGCACTACGAAATGCCCTGGCGAAAGGGATCGCGCTCGTCGAAGAGCAGGCTGCCTTCAAGGGTAATGAACGCGGAACCGGTGATGGCGGGCAAGATCCGAGCGTCCTCGATCGCGTAGGTTGCCTCGAAACGGCTGCCGATGATGCTCTCCTGCACCCAGATCGCGCCCGGCGCCAGTTTCCCATCACTGGCCAGACAGGCCATTTTGGCGCTGGTCCCGGTGCCGCAGGGCGATCGATCGTACGCCTTGCCGGGACAGAGGACGAAGTTGCGGCTATCGGCGCCGTCGCGGCCGGGCGCGAACAGTTCGATATGGTCGATCAGTGCTCCGTCGGCGCCGGTGATGCCTTGCCGCTCCAACGCCTGACGGATACGCCAGGTCAGATCGGTTAGCGGCTCGACATCCGCGAACCGCAATTCCCGGCCGTGATCGTCGACCAGGAAAAACCAGTTTCCGCCCCAGGCCACGTCGCCGGTGACGCGGCCGTGTCCCGGCACCTCTACCGACACGCCCCCGGCAAAGCGATAACTGGGTACGTTGTGTACCGTGACCCGCCCATCCTCGTGCAGATGCGCGGTGACGACGCCGACCGGCGTTTCGATCCGGTGCGTGCCCGGCCTGATCTGTCCCAGATAGGCGAGCGTAGCCACCAGGCCGATCGTACCGTGCCCGCACATCCCCAGGTACGACACGTTATTGAAAAAAATCACGCCGGCGGCGCAGGTGGGGTCGGTGGGGGCGCGGAGCAGGGCGCCGACCACCACGTCGGAGCCGCGCGGCTCGTTGACCACGGCGGAGCGGAACCCGTCGAAGCGTTCGCGAAACACGGCCAACTGCCGGGCCAGGCTGCCCCCGCCCAGGTCAGGCCCACCGTCGATGATCAGGCGCGTCGGTTCACCGGCGGTGTGCGAATCAATAATGTTCACTCTCTGCATGCGCTCATCGCCTCGCTTACTTCATCCTGGTCCTGAATGCGACGCCGACCCTCTTGTCGCCATCGAGTCAGGCGGGCGCGATGAAGGTGCCGGGGCTGTTCGGGGTGCCGCGAAACTCCGGACTACGCTCCGGTTTCGCCTCGGACAGGGCGCGGCGCACCCCGTCGGCATCGAAGTCGTGGGTGTAGACCGGGGTGCCGGGCTGTTGCCGCCAGGATTCGTCCAGCCCGCCCGCGTCAACCCCATCAAAGCCGAGCTGGTCGATCAGCCGCAATACGACCGCTTTGGCCGCCGGATCATCGCCCGCCACGGGTAGGGCGATCCGCCCTGGCGTGCCGGCCGGTTTGCCCAGTTCCAGCAAGTGTTGCGCATAGATATTATTGAATGCCTTGACCACGGGCCGACCCAACTGCTGCTCGACCCAACGACTCTCCGGCATGCCGGCCTCGATTGCCTCGATTCGGCCATCGCGCTGTCGCGGATAGTAGTTCCCGGTGTCAACGACCACGACGTCCTTGGCCGCCTCGTCGAACAAGCCTGCCGGCAGGCTCGGCACGTTCTTCTCGGGAATGGTCACGATCACCACTGCCGCGCCCCGTGCCGCTTCCGTGACCGGTACGGCAGTCGCGCCTGTCTCCGCCGCCAGATCGCGGAGCGTCTCGGGTCCGCGCGAGTTGGCCACGGCAACCTCGTGCCTCAGCGCGGTGAAGCGCCTGGTGAGCGTGCCGCCGATGTTGCCCGCGCCGATGATGCCGATTTTCATCACTGCTCCTCCCGGAAGGGGCTGCCGTCGAGGCGCCCCATGGTGTCCTCACTGCTCAACCCCGATCATACCAGCGTCATCGATAGGCGGTGCGGCCAGTGGTAAACATAGAGCACTGCTACGGGAAGCGCTCGAACTTTTAATTGACAGCGCAGAGAAACCGGCGCGGACTCCGCGCCGGTTTCTATACGCCTCCAGCAGTGCTACCGCACCGCCTCCCTGGCGTCCACATTGAGGTACACGACCCCGTCGTCCACCGAATCGATCTCGGAGACCGGCAACTCCCATTCCTCTCCCTTAAATAGGCCCTTATGCACTACCAGACCGGTCAGGTGGTTGTCGGCCGGATCGAAGGTAAGCTCACGCACCGTCCCCACCTTCTCGCCATCGCGGCCAAGCACATCGCTGCCCTCACCGATCACGGCATTCTCCAGATCCTGACGTCGCAGCGCGGCGTGGACCTCGCGGTCGGTCGTGCTGTCGCCGGTCCAGGTCGGAGTGACCGGGCTTGCCGCCGGTTGCAACTCACCCGCCGTGAACTGCCGGCCGCCCGCCGGTACGCCCATCCCGTAGCCGACCGGCCAGTAGAACGCCGACGCCGGATAGGCCAACGGCAGCCGGTAGTCGACGGGCGGGGAGGTATAGTCGGCCTCCTGGAAGTCCGGGAGTCTATCAACCTCCTCGGAGGTGTAGGCGATGCGGGCGTCTCCGCCGGGGCGGGCCATGACCATATCGGCGGGAACCTCGACGTCCTTGTGAAGGATGACGCCCTTGCGCACCACTACCGCCTTCACCGCGCTGCGGTTGGGATCGAGGATCAGCCGATCGACCGTGCCCAGATCCTTGTCGTCACTGGTGTACACATGCATGCCCAGAGTAATATCCATGAGCTATTCCCCTTTCGTAGGAACGCGGCATGAGATATAACGCGGCGCGCTCCATCTCTCATTATGGGACCGGGATGACTGGCGTACATCGCTCGAATGACCGACGTCGGGCCGTAATCAGCACTAAGCACCGCCCAGCGGGGCATGCGTCGTGGGATGCGCGGCCAGGGTGCGGTCAGTGCGATAACAACGCCATAGCTCCTCGGCGTAGGGCAGTCCCACCGCGAGCAGCTCCGCCCCTAGAATACCGGTCACGTAGCGCCGGGAGAGCGGCGGGCGCTTGGGCCGCAGCACGAACCGGGGGGCTTCATTACCCAATCCGACCAGCTATCTCAACGATGTGCGATTCGATATATCAGCGACTATGAGCACGGCAGCATCCGTGGTCGGCTCCTCGATGGCCGCTATGTTACGATAGCGCGGGATCCGCGCATCGTGTGGCCGGACACGCTCTCCGTGGCCCGTGACGGCTATCTCTATTTCACCGGAAACCAGTTCAATCGACAAGTTCGGTTCCACGAGGGCACGGATCAGCGGCAACCGCCCTATTATCTCTTCCGTATGCGTATCGACGCACAGCCTGTGTTGCTGCAATAGGGTCTTCTCTGCAGGCATGGGTTGATCGGTACGGCTCCGCGAACGCCTTCGCATGGTAGGGACGGGGCGAACGCGTTCGCGGGGACGGCGGACTGCCTCAGTCGATGCCGGCAGGCAGCCCTACGGTCCTACCTCTATCGGAGAATGCAGCAGCGGCAATCGCACGGTGACCGTCGTGCCGCTGCCTGGCCTACCGGCGATGGCGGTAGTGCCGCCATGCTGCTCCACGATCCACCGTAACCCTGTAAGCCCCAACCCGCTGTCCGCGAACTGTCCTACCACATTGCCGGCCCGATAGAAGCCGTCAAACACCCGGTCCACTTCTTCGGGCGGGATACCGACCCCCTGGTCAGTGACGCGGATGGCGAACCACGCCGCGCTCTCGTCTCCGCCGCGCGCCAGCGTGGTGACAATCTCACCACCGCGCGGACTGTACTTGATCGCGTTGGCCAGCAGATTGGCGAGGGGACGGCGCAGGCGTGCCACGTCCATCATGCTCACAAGCGTGCCCACTGTCTGCTCCAGGCGGAGCGTGTGTTGCTCGGTTGTCCGCTGGTACTCGTCAACCAGTTCCGCCATCAAGGCGACCACGTCCGTCGGAGCGAACTCCAGGCGCAGCGGTCGACCCATCCGGGCCCGCGCCGCATCGAGCAGTTCATCGATTTGCGTCGCCATACGCTGCGCCGCTTCACCGATCACGCCCAGGCCCCGTTCCAGGCGGGCCGGATCCAACTCGGCTGGGCTTCGAGAGCGCAATTGCAGCAATTGGCTCACGGCCATGATGCTGGTCAGCGGATTCTTCAGGTCATGCGAGATTGCCGCGAGGAATTGTTCCCGCTCCCGCTCAAGATCCTTGAGCGCACTGATGTCCTGGAACACCTCCACCGCGCCCAGGATGGTCCCCTGGCCGTCCCGCAGCGGCGCGCTGTTCGCCAGGATCATCACTTCGCGCCCGCTCCGCGCATGGCGAATCTGGAACTGGTCGGCGCGTACCGTCTCGCCACGCAGCAGCGCGCGTTCCAGAGGCAGGTCCTCGAGAGGGTAGAGCGTACCGTCCAGTCGGCGCGCGGCGAACTCCGCTTCGGCGCCGGGCGGGGGGATCGGTACCGGCATGCCGACCAAATTGACGCCGAGGAGTTCCTCGGCGGCACGGTTCATGGTCGCTACTGCTGGGGGGTTGGCATCGGCGATCATGATCCCCTCCGGAAGTACGTCGATCACCTGTTGCAGCCGATTGCGCTCGGTGAGGAGCCGCTGCTCTTCCTCAAAGAGACGAACGTGCTCCAGCGCCAAAGCGACGCGATCGCCCGCCAGCCGCAGGAGTTGGAGGTCGTCTTCGGTGAATCGGCGCGGCGCCGCGGTCCCGGCGTGCAGCACGCCGACCAGCCTGCCTCGCATCAGCAGTGGGACGCCCATCAACGAGCGGATCGCCTGCTTTAGGAACGGGTTCGCCACCTCGGCCGCGCGCAGATCGTCCACCACCAGCGGCCGGCGCATGGCGGCGATGGCGCCGGCGATGCCCCGGCCAATGGGTACGCTCACCTGGCCGGCGACCTGCTCCTCCGGCCCGTGGGCCATGTGCAGCACGAGATGGCGGCCGTCCGCGGTTGGGATGAGCAGAGCGGTATTGTCGACCTCGAGCAACTCGGAAATACGGACCAGCAACTCCCTCGGCAGGTCGTGAATAGATTGGGGGGCAAGCGCCGCATCGGAGATGGCCTGCAGCGTCCGCAGCCGCCGCACGGCCGCTTCGGCCTCGCCGCGCGCGCGCTGCTCGGCCTCGAGCAGGCGCTTATGCTCCCTCTCGGCACGGCGTAGATCCTGCTCGATACGCGTGTGATCCGCGATCTCGGCTTCGAGCATGGGGGCCTTGCTAAAGGACTCGCAACCATCCGTTGCCGAGGTTGCCGTGACGGGCGGCAGGGCGTTGCCATGGCTTTCCATACGTTACTTAGAATAACACGGCTACTTACCGCGTCAACGGCGCGCCGCCTCGCCTGCTCGCGGGCAGGGTCTGAAAAAATAGTCAGATCCCGGGGTCACGCCCCAAAAGAGAGTCATGGTCGCGGCGCGGCAGGCGCGTTATACTGCCCCTCTGCCGGCGGATCTATGCCGCGGTATCATGCCGCCTCTTGGGGCGCCGTTCGATAGGTGAAGCGGAGACCCGCGCTCCCGGCGAGCAGGAGCAGCCCCGCGGCCAGGCCAAGCGCGGCCGCGACGGTGACATTGAGAATGAGGAGACTGCCGACCGCGGCCCCGACGACCATTGCGGCGACGGCGGCCAGCCTACGGCCAAGCCGGGGATTATTGCCACCCGCAGGCAGTGAATCGGCGGCGATCCTGGTGAGCGTCATCGTCAAGACGGTAGTAGTCAGGTCGGCGACGCCCACCCACCGGGCCACCGCGTTCCGCAGACCCATGGCGAGGGCGAGCAGCGTGATCAGTATATAGCGAGCAGGATCGGCGACCGGATCGTCGCCGGTCGCGGCCGTGATCAGGGCAACAGTGACAAGCACGAACTCGATCGCGATCGCGATAGTCAGCAGTCGTCCCCGCTGCCTACCTAGGCGAGCACCAAGGCGTCCTCCGGCGATGCCCCCGATCAGGAAGGCGGCGAGAGAGACGAGCGAGGCGGCGATGGACAGGCTGCCCGCGCCCGCGAACGCGAAGCCCAGGAACACGATGTTGCCGGTCATGTTCCCCACGAAGACATGGCCGAGCTTGAGGTAACTGACGGCGTCCACCACCCCGGTGACGCTGATCAGAACCAGCAGCAGCGGCGGCAACGGACCATCCAGGTCGGTGCGGCTAGGGGCGACGGTTCGGGCCGCATCGGCGATCACCTGGCCCGATCCCTGCTTTCCATCCGGCATAGTTGTCTCCTGACGCAACCCCAGCCGGTTCATTCCAGCATACTGTCTCCCGCCTAACCCATCCCCCTTTGCTGAAGTATGGGGGTGCCTCGCGAGTAGGGGCGCGGGTCTCCAGGCCCGCCTTAGCTTCATCGCCGGCCGGGGCCGTGCTGCCTGGCTGACGACCCATGGTCGCACCAAGCGGGCCTGGAGACCCGCGCCCCTACTCGCGAAGCACCCCCATGCTTCAGCAAAGGGGGGATGGGTTAGGCGGGAGACAGTATGCTGGAATGAACCGGCTGGGGTGGCGTCAGGAGACAACTATGCCGGATGGAA
>JAICHN010000162.1 GCA_025924845.1 Chloroflexota bacterium
AATCAATCCCCGCTTGACGCCGAATAAGTTTAGTACTAAACTAAATGTGTTTGCCGCGAAGAGGAAACGGATTGCCATGCTTGACTTCATTCACCACGTCGTTCCGGCCCGTCGCGCCGACCAGCCTACCCTGTTGCTGTTGCACGGTACGGGAGGCGATGAACGTTCGCTCCTCTCCCTGGCCGAGATGATCTTGCCCGATGCCGCTATCCTTTCCCCACGCGGCAAGGTGCTGGAGCACGGCATGCCGCGCTTCTTCCGTCGCCTGGCGGAGGGGGTGTTCGATCTCCCGGATCTTCACGCGCGCACTGACGAGTTGGCAGCTTTCGTGGAGGCCGCGACGGCCCATTATGGCCTGGCCGGTGAGCGACTGATTGCCGTGGGCTATTCGAATGGGGCGAATATGGCGGGGAGCCTGCTCCTCCAGCACCCAACCCTCCTGGCGGGAGCGGTGCTGCTCCGCGCCATGGTGCCCTTCGAGCCCACCGAGCCGCCGGATCTTCACGGCCGCCGAGTGCTGATTGCCGCCGGGCAATTCGACTCCATGGTGCCCGCCGCTCAGTCCCACAGGCTGGCCGATCTCCTGAAGGTATACGGCGCCGAGGTGGACTTTCATACCCTGCCTGCCGACCACGGGCTGACCAATGCCGACCTTTCCCTTGCCCGCTCCTGGTTGGCGAACGTCTGAATGGTTGGTGTGAAGCGGTCGTTTTAGCGGCGCCACGCCCTGCCTTGACCTGTACGTCCGGCCGCGGCCGGCGGTTCCTTCAGGCAGGGGCCGAACCCATGACAACATGCGCATCGGACCCGGCATGGGCACGATACCACTCTTCCAGCGCCTCGGGCGGTAAGGGGCGAGACATGAAGTAGCCCTGCGCCCATTCGCAACCCAACCCGATCAGCCAATCCCATGCCTCACGGGTTTCCACTCCCTCAACCACCACCGAAAGGTCGAGCGCCGCACCCAGGCCAAGGATGCAGCAAACGACGGCATGACCTTTGCTGCCGGGCGCCGCGCTCAGGAATGACCGATCCACTTTCAGTTCGTCGACCGGAAGCTGCGTAATATACTCCAAAGAGGAGTGACCAATCCCCACATCGTCAAGGGCGATGCGCACACCCAGAGCAGCGATCTCGTGCAATACACGTAAGGTCAGTTCCTGCTCCTCCAGCACGCTGTTCTCGGTAATCTCCAGGGTAAGATCCGCCGGCGCGACCCGATATTGGCGCAGCAGCGCCGATACCAGGTCCGGGAACTGTGATTCACGTAGGGTACGGAGCGACACATTGACGGCGACGCCAAGGATCAGCCCGCCCTCGTGCCAGGCGCGGCACTGGCGCAGCGCCTCCTCCAATACCCAGATGGTCAAGGGCGTGATGGCATCCGATTGCTCGGCGGCATTGATAAAATAGTCGGGTGGCAGCAGCCCCTTCTCCGGGTGCTCCCAACGCACCAACGCCTCGACCCGCCGTATGCGGCCGTCGATACAGGACACCAGCGGTTGATAATATAGGCGGAGGTCGCTTCGCGTAATTGCCTGGCGCAACTCGGCCGCCACCGAGGACGGCCTGCGCTCCTTCAAGGCGCGGCGTTCGGCCCCGTGCTCGGGCGCATACACCGCGAAACCACCGCCGGCGGCCTTTGCAACATACATCGCGAGGTCGGCCGCTCGCTGCAGTGTTTCCACGTCATCCGCGTGCTCGCCCAGCACCGCGATGCCCACGCTGCCCCCGATATACGTCTCTCGGCCGCGTAGTGAGATGGGCGGAGCGAGAGCGGCGCGAATCTTGTTGGCGACTCGAGTGGCGCCTGCCTCGTCGGCCTGCGGCAAGACCACGGCAAATTCATCACCGCCCAGGCGCGCCACCGTATCGCCCGCCCGCATGATTGCCAGGAGCCGCTTCGCTACCTCTTGCAACAAGCAGTCGCCTATTTCATGCCCCCGCGTGTCGTTCACTTGCTTGAAGCCGTTCAGGTCGATCATGAGGATGCTCAATGCCTGACCGTGGCGCCTGGCGAGGAGGAGGGCCTGTTGTAGGCGGTCGCTATAAAGGACGCGGTTGGGCAGGCCGGTGAGGGCATCATGATGGGCGGCGTGATTGAGTTGATCCTCGAACTCCTTCCGTTCGGTAATGTCAAACACAAAGGCCGCCCGGTGCGTGTGCCCATCGTCGCTGGTAAACTGCACGGCGCTGGAGAGCACGGTTATCAGTCGCCCGCTTTTTGTCACCAGGTCCATCTCCAGCTGCCCCTGCTCCCCCACCGCCAGGCGGTTCTTGAAGGTTTCGAGGCGCGGTGCCCGCGTTCCCTCGGCAAACAGCATGGTGATCGATTGGCCGACCAGTTCCTCGGCGGTATAGCCATACAACGCGCAAATGGCGGAGTTGACGGACTCGAATATGCCTGCCTCGCTGATGATGCAGGCGCCCACGGGCGACATCTCCAGCATGGTACGGAAGCGCTCCTCGCTCATCATCAGTGCCTGCTCGGCCTGCCCATACGCCGTAACGTCAATCAGGCTAAGCACCACCTGCCGTACCACACCGCCGGCATCGGCCTGGGGAACGGCGTCAAGCTCGATCAATCGTTCCGATCCGTCGAGCCGCACGATGCGCAGAGGAAGCCGACGGAAGGATCGCGTCCAGGGTGTGGCTGCCGGCGCGAGCTGCTCATCCAGCACGAACGGGGCGCCGTCGCGATGCATCAACTGAAACGGTACCTTATACAGTGGGCTGCCGATCAGGGCATTCGCCGGTAGGCCAAGGATTTCCGCGCAGGCGTCGTTCAGGTCCAGCACGCATCCCGCACCGTCGAGCAGGAGTACTCCACCCCCTATCGCCTGAAAGGCGCGATACAACCAGGCGGGCGCCGGCGGAGACTCGTCCTCGCGCCGCGAGGATAGGCCGGCGTTGCCGGCCCGGATCGGGACATTGTATAGTGCCGCCGTGATCAGGGGAGTAAGAAGGACCACGGGCGTGACCTGTTCCTGGGTGAAGGCATGGGATGCTTTGCTCCAGAAGTTGAGCGTCCCAACCAGCTCCCCGGCGACGATCAGGGGAAGCATCGCCGCGGCGCGCAACCCGGCATCTCGTGCCGCCCGCTCGTCCCCCGAGAGCGCGTCGTCGGGCAGCACGGCGAGATCGGCGCGGATCAGGCAACCGCCGTTTGTATCCAGGGAGCGGACCAGCGTTTCCTGAATGGGAAACGACTGACCGGGAAAGAACACGTTGTGGTCGGCGTCCTCCGTACAGGCCACCACGACCATGCCGGCCCGCTCAACCCTGCCGAGGCTAAACTGATCGAAGGGCAGGAACGAACGTGCATGAGCGGCAAAGCACGCATAGATGTCCCCATCCAGGGTAGCGGTGCGCCAACGGGTGGCTTCGGAGAGCGACAACAACCGATCCCCCAGGAGTTGTAAGTAGATTGCGTCTGCACTGTACTATAGTTACCCCATTGAAGCCGATAGCACATTTGGCCATATCGCCGCTTGGGACTGAAGTTGTAACCCTAGTCTTCCCGACCGCGACTCCTGATACGTTGCAGGTGCGGAAATGGATCGGCCGATCCCCAGCAGGTAGCGGATCGCGGTGCGTCGTAGTCGCCCTCATCCGCACACACCTGAAAGCGGACGAATCTGTCGTCCTCATTGACTTGCGCAATGCCTACGCCTTTCGTTTCCCGGAGAACATCGATACAGCCGTCGAATTCCTCGTGTAACCAGCGAGTGTGGGTTGGGCCATGGTGTGAGAACCACCCCTGCGTTCCATTGGTTGTCATCATGGTATTACGTCCTCCTCATCCCGCGCTCGGCTGCTACCCTGGTTCGGTGATGCCGGCCGCTGCCGCTCTCCACTACCCATACTAAAGCGCGCCATATCCCCGCGGTAGGGCCGGGAGGTACGCCTCGATCGGGCCAAACGTCCCGTATAGAATAGGACGCGCCCCAATGCCGGGCGCCGTTGTACCCGCCAAGAAAAGGTCCTTTGCCCCCTGTATTGGGAGATGAGCCGGTCCATACTGGAATCAGACGAGGACACAATCATCGAGCGGCACTACATCCAAAGGAGTTGGCCATGATGTCCAATGCACGGACCCATCTAGCGGAACGGCAAGAGCAATCGAGTGCAAAGAAGCTACTCGACCGGAGCACGCTGACCGATAGCGAAATCACCGGTGTCGTACGGCGGGCGCTCGCGCGGGATCTTCCCGCGCTGGAGGAGTACATTCAGGCGACCACTAATCATGGGTGGGTTACCCTCACCGGTGAGGTGAGTCGGCGGAGTCAGCGCGAGAGCGCGGTGAGGGTAGTGGAACGACTCCCCGAGGTCAGCGGAGTCAGTGATCTCATTCTTATCGCGCCGCGCACGCCGGCTATTGAGCCGCATAGTGTACACCAGGCGATTGAAGAGGCATTGCACCAGCGCGCGAATCGCGAGGCGAAGCGCATTTCAGTGGGAGTAGAGGACGGGACATTGACCCTCGCGGGCGATGTTCATTCATGGATGGAGCGGCAGGCGATTGTCGGCGCCGCCGGCCATGTCCCAGGCGTCCGGGAAGTGGCCGATCACTTGCGTATTCGCCCAAACGCCTGATTGGATCGTCAGGCTCAGAGATCAGCAGACTATGGAGCACTTGGGGTGATCGTCGCGGCGCTAGCATCATATCTTTGGAAGGCTGAGACATGGCCCCACGGCACGGCCGGCTTGGCGGTGCGGCATGACCGGGAGCACGCAGTATGAGACGGACGCTAAAGAAAGAGGGTCTTGCGCTTTTGGAGTGTGGCAGACAGACGGATGGGATCGTCACGGAAGAACAGCTTTCCGGGCTGCCGGAACCGATCAAACGATATCTTACCTACGCCCAGATAATCGGGAAGGAGCGCATCCGGACGGTTCGCCTCAAACAACATGGCTCCATGTCTCTAAAAGAGGGCGCGAAATGGCTTCCCTTGACTGCTGAACAATACTTCACCACGAATCCTCCCGCGTTCCTATGGAACGGCATGGTCCATCCCTTCCCGCTGGTGTCAATTTCTGCCACCGATACATTTTCCGAGGGGCACGGCAAAATGCGCATCAAAGCGTTTTCCTTTATCCCCATGGGAACGGCCACCGGCCCGGAAATGGATCAGGGAGAATTGTTGCGGTACCTGGGTGAGATCGCCTGGTTTCCCACCGCCTTGCTCTCTGAGCTTATCCACTGGCAGGCCGTTGATTCGGAAAGGGCGACGGCCACCATATCGTTGAGTGGGATCACTGCTTCAGCGGTCTTCCATGTTGACGAACAGGGGAGCTACACACACCTGACGGCGGAGCGGTACCGAGAGGAACACAAACAGCAGGTTCTTCGCCCGTGGACAGGGCGGTGGTCAGACTATCGCGATATAAAAGGCTTTCGCATTCCCACCAAGGCCGCGGCGTCGTACACCCTGGAGTCCGGGGAGTACGATTACTTCCGGTGCCGGATTACCGCAATCCAGTACAACCACTCATTGTCGAAGTGAGCTGAGAGCCTTCGAGTTGCTTGGACCGATTGGGCCACGAGCACGAACGCCCGGAACCTGATGTTGGTATGAGACAGGCTATTTGACGCGCAAGGAAGTTGCGGTGGAACGGAAGATACAATCACCATTGCGAGTGCTGCTGGTGGACGGGCACGAAGCCGTGCGGGATGCCTTACTGGATCGCCTGTCCCGCCTCTCCCTGGTCGGTTCGGTGGCCGCCGCCGGTTCTCTCCCGGCCGCGCTGGCGTTCCTCCGCGAGTTCCGGCCCGATGTGGTGTTCTGCGATCCTCGCAACCTGAAGGGGGATCCGGAGGAGATCGTGCTCCGGCTCAGTGAGGCATCCGGCCGCGTCGTGGTGCTCACCTCGTCGCTGCGGGACGACGAACCTGTCGCCTTTCGCGCGGCGGGCGCCGCGGCAGTGCTGCTCAAGGGAGCCAACCTTGGCACGTTCCTGGCCGACTTTGCCCAGTCGCGTCCCAGTCCCTCTGGGCGGTAAAATACTTCAGTCCGTGCGCTTAGCGCAGTGGCGACCGCGGCGTAAACGGGATACGCTATAGATGAGCAATAAGCAGTTGGGAGTGCAGGGCGCATGGGCATGAGATCCGAGACGCAACCCCGAACACCTTGGGGTTGAGGCATGGACGCGCTCCGCACGGGGAATGACCCTGACCTCTGGAGTATGGCCGCCTATCTCCTTAGCGCGCCGGACTCTTCTACACTGCTTACCCGCATCGTCTCGGCGGCGCACCGGGTCAGCGGCGCCGGGGCGGTGGCCATTTTGTTGTACAACCGCGAATTGGGCCTTTTTGAACCGGTTACGCCCAGTGCTTCCGTGGGGCTCGATCCTGCCTGGTTGCGCGGACGAGGTCTGCCGGTTTGCCAATCACTCGCCGCCCAGGCCCTGGAAACCGGCGGCATCGTCGAGGTGCGTGATACCGCTTCCGTGCTGGAGCTGGAGTTCCCCCTTTTGGCGGGAGGTGTGCGGCCGGGGGCGGTGAGCGTCGCCCCGCTGAAAGTTGAGGACCGGTCTGTCGGCGTCTTGGGTTTCTACCATCGTATGCCGCGCCAGGAGGCGATCAATCATGCGCATCTGGAGGCATTCGCCGCCATGGCCGCGCCCGCGATCGTCAATGCACAGGTACATCAGCGAGAACGGACCCTGCGCGAGCGGCTCGAGGCACTTGACCGCGCCACCCGGGCCATCGCAGCCGAACGGTCGCTCGATCAGGTACTGCGCCGGATCGTGGAGATCGCCACGGAGTTTGTCGGCGCCCGGTACGGCGCCCTCGGCATCGCCGGTGAGTCCGGCTACCTTACCGACTTCATTACCACCGGAATCACCACTGAGGAGTACGCCCGCATTGGCCCCTTGCCGCGCGGTCATGGTTTACTGGGTACGCTGATCCGCGAAGGAAAACCGCTCCGCGTGCCTGACATCAGTAAGGATCCCCGCCGCGTGGGGTTCCCGTCCAATCATCCGCCCATGACCAGCCTGCTCGGCGTGCCCATTCGCGCGCACGACCAGGTGGTGGGCGACCTCTATCTGACCGACAAGCGCGATGCCGACCGGTTTTCCGACGATGATCAGCATTTGGTGGAATTGTTGGCCGCGCATGCCGGAGTGGCCATCGAAAACGCACACCTCTTCGCGCGGGAAGAGGAAGCACGTCGCGCCCTCCAACGGGCGATGGAGTCACTACGTGAGAGCGAGCGTCGGGCGAGGGCCATTTTCGAGCAGTCCTTCCAATTTGTCGGCCTGCTCTCACCCGAGGGAATCCTGCTGGACGCCAACCAGACCGCGCTGGACTTTATCGGTGGAACCCGGGACGAGGTGGTAGGCCGGCCGTTCTGGCACACGCCATGGTGGCGGGGATCGGCGGAGGCGCGGGACCGGGTGCGTACCGCCGTACACGAGGCGGCCGGCGGCCGTTTCGTCCGCTTCGAGGTGGACTTACCGAGCTTGAACGGCACCATGGTTTCTTTCGACTTCTCGCTTACCCCGATGCGAGACGAGACGGGTCAGGTATCCTTGCTCATTCCCGAAGCAAGGGACATCAGCGCGATCAAGGCGCTGACGCGGGCGCACGACGAACTAACTGCTCTCCGCGAACGCGAGCGCATCGGTCGAGACTTGCACGACGGCATTATTCAGGATATCTATGCCGGCACCTTACAACTGGATGACATTGCCGAGGATCTTCAGGACGAGGCTACGCGAACGCGCCTTCTGGCGGTGACCGATCATTTTTCCAACGTGATTACCGATGTGCGCACCTACATTCAGGGCTTGCGCATGCGGCGTATCGAAGGTCAATCCCTGAGTGACGGCATCCGGCAATTGGTGGAGGAGGTAACGAGGGAGAACGGCTTGATCGCCGATTTCGTCCTGGAGGGAAACCCCTACCGATTCCCAAATACGCTCGCCAACACCGTGCTGCAGATTGCCCGTGAGGCGCTGGCGAACGTGGTACGACATGCTCGGGCCTCCACGGTGGAGGTGCGACTGGCCTATGCTCCGTCGGGCGTGACCTTTAGTCTGACTGACGATGGCCGGGGATTTGACCCCGCGAGTACGCCTCATGAAGGACATTTCGGCCTGACCAATCTCCTCAATCGGGCAGAGGAGCAGGGTGGCAACCTGACGATCAGCAGCGCGCTCGGCGTCGGTACGCGGATCCTTGCCTTTCTTCCCAATCCGGAGGCCGCTCTAGTGGTTGGCAGTGTCGACGACGAGACCGATGACATAAAGCCGGTGTTGCCGTAGGCGGTGGAGTTGGGCATGGACCGCGATTGGACGGCGCGGCGCCGGCGGGCGAGTACGGACCATGCGGCACCACGACTTAGGGTCCAACGGCCCTATCGGCCAGGACCGGGACGGTGTACCGTGAAAAAGGAGCGCCCGGTACCAGGGGTCGCGGATCGAAGGTGCGCGTGGAGGGGATGAGTACACAGGCTAGCCGCGGGCAACTACGCGTCGTGAGCATCGCTGGGCCGCTGGCTGGTCTGGCGGTGCTCTATCCCATACATCTGTTTGCCCAGCAAGCGTGGTCCAGCGAAGTCGCCGACCTTATTGTGGGCGTGCTGATGGTGCTTGGCGTGCTGGCCTTCTCGACCGGCATCTTCCTGGTGATCGAACGACAGGATGATCACCTCGCCAAGCAACGGGAGGAGCTGGCTGCTCGTCACGCGACGGAACGCCGGCTCCGCGCCCAGATGGAAACGCTTCACCGGGCAGCCCTGGCCATCACCTCAAGCCAAAAGACGGCGGACATCCTGCAACATCTCGTGGATCTGGCTCGTGACCTGATCGGCGCTCGCTACGGCACCCTCGGTCTGCTCGGCCCGCAGGGCGCCATCGACCAGTTCTATACTTCCGGCATGGACCCGGCAGTGAGCGAACGATTGGGTTTCATACCGCAAGGGCATGGATTACTGCAAGCTACCCTCACGAGCGGCATGACGCTCCGGATTCCCGACGTCGATAAGCATCCCCATGCCTGTGGCCTTCCGCCCGGCCATCCAAACGTGCGATCGCTCCTGGCGGTGCCGGTTAGGCAAGGCGGCAAGATCGTTGGTAACTTCTATCTGGCGGATCGGGTAGACAACCTGCCTTTCAGTGAGGAAGATGAACGCCTGCTAACCCAACTTGCCGGCCACGCCTCGACCATCTTTCATCAGGCGAACCTGACCGAGGACGTGCGCGTACTGGCGGCCATAGCCGAGCGCGAGCGCCTGCGCACCACCCTGAGCGACAACGTGATCCAGCGCGTCTTCGCGATCCGTCTAGCGCTTGAAGGCGTAGAAGAGGATGTGCCTGTGGACACGCGCCCGGACATCGCGCATGCCGTTGACCAACTCGGTTTGGTGATGGAGGAGATCCGCCTCGCCATCGTAGGGCAAGGCGCGGCGGATACGCTCACAAGCGATGATGCTGGAGGGAACGAATGTCGACCATCCGAGTAATGCTGGTAGACGATCATGAAATAGTGCGCCAGGGTCTGCGGACGCTGCTGGAGCGTCGTGAGCATCTCCAAGTCGTCGCGGAGGCCGGTTCGGTGGCGGAAGCGGTCGAAGTCGGCCTCCGCGTGCGGCCGGATGTGATCGTTATGGATGTACGCCTTCCCGACGGGACGGGTATTGAAGCCTGCCGCGACATTAGGGCCGAGTGCCCCGACGTGCGCGTGCTGATGCTCACCAGCTATGCCGATGACGAGGCGGTCTATGCCTCGATCATCGCGGGCGCCGCCGGGTATCTGCTCAAGCAGACGCGTGGACGCGAGCTGGTCAGCGCGATCGAACGGGTAGCGGCGGGCGAATCGCTGCTGGACCCCGAGGTGACCGCCGCCGTGCTGAGCAGGATGCGGGATATGGCGGCAGGCAAGCATCACGACAAGTTAGCCGAACTGTCCGACCAGGAACGTCGTATTCTTAACTTGATTGCCGAGGGAAAGACGAACCGCGAGATCGCGGCCACTGTATTTCTGGCTGAGAAGACCGTGAAGAACTACGTGAGCACTATCCTGAACAAGCTGGGCATGGAGCGGCGCGCCCAGGCCGCCGCTTTTCTGGCCGATCAGCGGGCGCGTGGGCACGAGTAAGAAGCCGCGCCAAGGTGAG
>JAICHN010000163.1 GCA_025924845.1 Chloroflexota bacterium
GGGTTCATTACGTAGACTTAACTAATGTCCTGGTAACTATATTCTCGGCGACTTCGCGGGAAGTGGATTCTGATTGCAGCCGCGAGGCAGAGATGAATGGCATCGCCCCACCACGCTTCCTGCGGTAGCATTAAGCTGCATGGGGCTGGTCGCGAAATCCTGGCGGACCGGCTGTGTCGGCAAGCGGAAGGCTAGGACCGTATGACAGCTCCCTTACCTCGGACCGGATCGCTGCATTGCGCGATCGCCCCCTCCATCCTCACCGCTGACCTCGGCCGACTCGCCGAGGAAATCCATCTCGCCGAAGCAGCCGGCGTTGATCGGATTCATCTCGATATCATGGATGGCCGATTCGTACCCAATATCTCGTTTGGGCCCCTGATCGTCGAGACTGTCCGCAAAGCCACGGGCTTACCGCTCGATATCCATCTCATGATGGTTGAGCCGGATCGCTTCGTGCCGGCGTTCATCGCGGCGGGCGCCAACCACATCACCGTGCATCAGGAAACGTGCATTCATCTGCATCGCCAATTGGCCCAGATTCGTGAGCTTGGCGCCACCGCCGGCGTCGCTCTCAATCCGGCGACGTCACTGGTAACCATCGAGGATGTGATCGAGGATATGGATTTACTGCTCGTAATGAGCGTCAATCCCGGCTTCGGCGGCCAAACTTTTATCAGCCATGCATTCGACAAAATTCGCCGCGCCCGGGCCCTCTTCGACAGCTGTGGCGCGACCGCGGAAATAGAAGTGGATGGAGGCATCCATGAAGCGAATATCCGCGAGGTCGTCGCCGCCGGCGCTTCGGTGTGCGTAACCGGATCCGCCGTCTTTAACCGAATGAAGTCGGTAGCGGAGTCGGTGCGGGCGCTCCGCGCGGCTCTGGCGTGCCCCGATTGACTTCCGTCAACCTACGGACGCGGCCCCGTCGATCTTAAGCTTGTGCAGCACAGCATCGCGGGCGCGAAGTTCCGCCCGATCGTCGAGAGCAGGCAGCGGCGTATCGACGCCACGCCGACGTAGAGCGCGCGTCAAAAGGTCGTCGGCCACCGCCGGGTTCTTGGGGAGGAAGGAGCCATGCAAATAAGTACCTATGGCATTGCGCTCCACCGCTCCCTCGGTGCCATCCGTGCCGTTGTTGCCATGACCGGCACGCACTCGTCCCAAAGGCGCCGATCCGGTGAGCGTGGTATGCCCGCCGTGATTCTCGAAGCCGACCAGCCAGCCATGCGCGCCTTCGGCCGCGACATTGCCCACGCATCGTGGCGCACCCGAACCTGGGTGACGGGTGAACAGGCGAAAGTGACCCAGCCCCGGCAGGTCTTCACCGTTGGCGGGCCGGTAATACTCTCCCAGCAACTGATAGCCGCCACACACGGCAAGACAGACTAACCCTTCGCTGAGCGCCGCGCGCAGTGACGGCCCCTTCTTTTCGACGAGGTCATGCGCCGCGATCGTTTGCTGGCGATCCTCCCCGCCGCCAATAAAGACCAGGTCATAGGCCGCGAAATCCGGCCCGTCGCCTAACTCCACTTCTTCCACTGAAAGGATCATGTCACGCCAGGCGCAACGCTGTTGGAGGCAAAGCACATTGCCCGTATCGGAGTACAGGTTCATCAACCGAGGATAGAGATAGGCCAGGCGAAGGCGGGGGAATTTAGTCATCCTGCTCGCCTCCAGTATGGGCGGACATGGCCCGCGCGCGCCAGGACGTCCCGCGCGGCGAGCATCGCCGTATACGTCGTCACGATATTCAGGCTCCCGCCCATGGGCGTGCGGTCCACGGCGCGTTGCACTGCCTCTCCGATATCGTCGGATAACGGCTCGTCGGCACCAGGAACGCCGGCGTACTTCAGGCGCAATGCCATGTCCGCCGCACGGGTTCCGGCACAGGAGATACGGCCGCGCCAATCGGCCAGCAGCTCGAACCGTGCATCCCAAATCCAGCTCACATCCCGGCCGTCCGCCGCGTTGTCGTTGAGCACGGCAAGTATGTCGCCCATTTGATCGCCGGCCGCGATTACCTCCAGCACCTGGTCAGCCCCAGTTGGATTCTTGATCAAATAGAGGCGAACCGTCCGCCCATCTACGGATATGGTCTCCGCTCGGCCGAAAACGCCCTTCGCCCCTTCCACGGCCAGCACTGCAACCTCCGGCCCCACTCCCGCGGCGGACGCTGCCGCGATGGCTGCCAGCGCGTTATAGACGCTGTACCGACCCTGTGCCCCAAGACGAGCTTCAATCTCATGCTCCCCGACCGTAATGGTAAGAGTGGTGCCGGCCGCTTCCTCGGCCATTACCCGCGCCGAAACAGTCGGTTCGGGTCGAGGTAAGCCGCAGCCTTGACACATATAGTGGCCCAGGTGAGAGTACGCTATCTCGGTAAAGGTGAGAGGCGTTGCGCAAATCGGGCAAAACAGTGAATCAGCGGATCGCCGCGCCACGCCGTTGGACCGATCAAGCCACCCGTTTACACCGAAATACACCACGCTGCCCGGCGCGGAGCGGCCCAACGAAGCAACCAGCGGATCGTCCGCATTGAGCACTAACGTAGTGTGTGCGGGGAGCGCCTCGAAAGGCTTTCGCCAACTCTCCGCGATCAACGCCAACTCCGCATAGCGGTCAAGCTGATCACGAAAGAGGTTCGTGACCACCACGACGGTGGGACGCAACTGGGCTAGAACCGCCGGCAGAGCCGCTTCATCCACCTCGAAAAGACCGATCAGGGCGCGCCCCCCGCTCAGACGACCGCTCAAGGAGGACCGCCGTGCCAGAGTGGTCGCCACGCCGCGGAGCATGTTCGAGCCTTCGCGATTATGCACCACCCGTCGCCGGTCGGCTCTCAGGGCGGCTCCGATCCAAGCTGACGTCGTAGTCTTCCCATTGGTGCCCGCCACTACCACTGTACCTCCCAGGCCGCCCGCAACTTGTTCCACTAGGCGCGGATCGATGCGAAGCCCTACTAGACCTGGGAGACTGGTTCCGCCGCGGCCACCGGCCGCGCAGGCCAACGCGGCAAGACGCGTGGCTGCCAGGGCGGCGGTTAGGCGTGGCTGCATGGCGGAATTATACCATGTCACTATCTCCGCAAGACTGGTATGCTAAACAACGCTCGCACTGATAAGCGCGGCCGGGTCGGCCGTGCGCCACGTACTACGTTTCCAGAGGGCTTCCCGTATGGCCTGGTACAACAAGATTCTCGGCGATCCCAATGACAAAGAACTGAAAAGGCTGCAACCATACGTTGACGAGATCAACGCCCTGGAGCCTGATTTTGAGGCGCTCAGCGACGAAGGGCTCGCCGAAAAGACGGAAGAACTTCGCCAACGGTACCTCGATGGCGAGGACCTGGACGATCTGCTTCCCGAGGCCTTCGCGAATGTCCGTGAGGCTGCGAAACGCGCCCTCGGGCAGCGCCATTTTGATGTTCAGCTGCTGGGCGGCATGGTACTTCACCAGGGAAAAATCGCCGAGATGCGTACCGGCGAGGGTAAAACCCTGGCCGCTACCCTCCCCGCCTACCTGAATGCCCTCACCGGTGAGGGCGTACATTTGGTGACGGTCAACGATTACCTGGCACGCCGTGACGCGGGGTGGAACGGTCGTATTTTCAACTTGCTCGGCATGAGTACAGGATGCCTCGTCTCCAGCGGGGGCTCCGGCGATAGCTCGTTCCTCTTCGATCCTGAGTACGACGACAACAAGTCGCAGGACGAGCGGCTCCGCCGGCTCCGCCCTTCGACCCGTGCGGAGGCATACCAGGCCGACATTACCTACGGCACGAATAATGAATACGGCTTCGACTACCTCCGCGATAACCTCGCCCAGTCGAGGGAACAGTGCGTGCAGCGCGGCCTCGCGTACGCGATCATTGATGAGGTGGACAATATCCTCATCGACGAGGCGCGCACGCCCCTGATCATCAGTGGTCAGGCCGAGGAGTCGCCGGAAACCTACGTGACTTTCTCCCGCCTGGTGCCCAAGCTGAACGAAGGCGTGGACTACACGGTTGATCACAAGATGCGCGCCGTCAGTCTGACCGATGAGGGCATCACGCACATGGAGAAGCTGCTCGGCGTGGAGAACATCTACGACGAGCGCAACTACGAACTGGCCCATTATCTTGAGCAGGCCCTGAAGGCGCACGCCATCTTCAAACGCGACAAGGATTATCTGGTGCGCGATAACCAGGTTGTGATCGTGGATGAATTCACTGGACGCGCCCTGGAGGGCCGCCGTTTCAGTGAAGGGCTGCACCAAGCCCTTGAAGCAAAGGAAGGCGTTCGCATTGAGCGCGAGAACATAACCCAGGCCACTATCACCTTCCAGAACTACTTCCGTCTCTATACCAAGTTGGCTGGAATGACCGGAACCGCGATCACCGAGCAGGAAGAGTTCCATAAGATCTATCGCCTGGAGGTCGTCGCGATTCCCACCAATCAACCCATGATCCGTAAAGACTTGAACGACATTGTCTTTAAGACCGAGAAAGCTAAGTTTGACGCTGTCGTGGCCGAAATCAAGGAACGGCAACAGGCGGGGCAGCCCGTGCTCGTCGGTACGATCTCGATTGAGAAGTCAGAGGTGCTCTCCAACATGCTCCTCCGAGCTGGGGTGCCGCATAACGTGCTGAACGCCAAACAGCATGAGAAGGAAGCACTGGTTATTGAGAAGGCCGGCCAGCCGGGGACCGTGACCATCGCCACCAACATGGCAGGCCGCGGCACTGACATTAAGCTGGGCGAGGGTGTGGTCGATCTGGGCGGATTGCACATTGTCGGGACAGAGCGCCACGAGTCGCGGCGGATTGACAACCAGCTTCGCGGGCGCTCGGGCCGGCAGGGCGACCCCGGTTCCTCGCGCTTCTTCGTCTCGCTCGAAGATGACTTGATGCGCCGAGTCGGCTCCGACCGAGTCAAAGGCTGGCTCGACAAGCTTCGCCTTCCCGATGACGAGCCGATTGAAAACGGCATGGTCAGTAAAAGCATCGAGAGCGCCCAGACCAAGGTAGAAGGCTGGAATTTTGATTCGCGCAAGTACCTCGTCCAATATGACGATGTGATCGCCGTGCAACGCGGTGTAATCTACGCGGATCGACAGCGCATCCTGGCCGGCGAGGATGTGAACGAGATCATCTCGGACATGATTCACCAGGAGCTAAGGTCCGTCGCCGAGACTCATCTTGCCGACGACTACTCGGATAACTGGGACCTTGACGGACTGGGCAAAGCGGTGAACGCGATCTTCCCTCTCCCCGAGCACTTCACTGAAGAGTACATGCGGGCTCAAAAGAAGGAAGAGCTGATTCAGGAAATAATCGACGAGGCGGACCTGGCCTATGAAGCGCGCGAAGAGAAATTTGGCGAAGAGATTATCCGTCAGGCGGAGCGCTTCTTCCTCCTCTCGATCATCGACCGCCGGTGGATTCAACACATCGACGCGGTCGATGAACTACGTGAAGGCGTGCAACTCCAGTCGGCGGGCCAACGTGATCCATTGGTGGAGTTCCGCCGCACCGCAGCCGAGATGTTCAACGACTTGCAGGCAACCATCCGGCACGAAGTCGTGCATGTAATCTACCAGTTTGACGTGCAGGTCCAGGCTCCGCCGCCCCCCCCAACCATGACCATCATGGCCGGTGGCGCCGTGGCGCGCGGCGCACAGCCTAACGGCGCCGCCGTCCCTCAGCGAACCGTCGCCACGGCGGATCGGCCGCCCTCGGCAACTTCCCCTGCTCCCGTAGGCACGCGTACCTCGATCGGGCCGTCCCGTCCTCCCACCGCCGTCAAGCTCGGTCGTAATGATCCATGCTGGTGTGGCAGCGGCAAGAAATTCAAGCTGTGTCACGGTAGAGCCTAGGGCATCGGTGTTAGAGGAGATTCGCGCGCGCATCGACGCCCTTCGCGCTCGCCTGGATGGGTTGCTGGTTCGGTTGGATGCCCCCGGCAAGCGCCGGGCGATCGCCGAGCTTGAGGCACAGACCGCCGAGGGATCGCTTTGGGATGACCCGCGCCGTGCCGCCGCCCTCATGCAACGCCTGAACGTGCTCAAGGATAAATTGGGACGCTGGGAGGCCATGCAACGTCACCTCGACGACTTGAGTGAACTCCTTGAATTGGCGGACGGCGAAGACTCGATGCTCGCCGAACTCGGCGACCAGGTCAACGCTGTAGAGCGCGATCTCGATAAGGGTGAGCTCGAGTTGATGCTGGATCGTCCCTATGCCGACCACAACGCGATCATTACAATCACGGCCGGAGCAGGCGGCATCGATGCTCAAGACTGGACTGAAATGCTCACCCGTATGTATCTCAGGTGGGCCGAACGGCGAGGCTTTAAGGCGGAACTGGTAGATAGTACCGAGGGCGAGGAGGCAGGTTTCAAGAACGCCGTGATCGAGATCGACGGCCCGTACGCCTATGGCTACCTGCTTTCCGAGCGCGGCAGCCATCGCCTCGTGCGCCTATCCCCGTTCGATTCCGCCCATCGGCGGCAGACCAGTTTCGCGGGAGTCGAGGTTCTCCCGGCCATTGACGAAGGCGCCCCGGAAGTCGTGGTCGACCCCAAGGATGTACGCGAGGACCACTATCGCTCGACCGGAGCGGGTGGGCAAAATGTGAACAAGGTGTCGTCTGCCGTCCGCCTCACCCACTTGCCAACCGGGATCGTGGTGACCTGCCAGAATGAGCGATCGCAACTGCAGAACAGGCAAATGGCCATGCACATCCTGCAGGCCCGACTCCTCGATATCGAGTTACGGCGCCGGGAAGAAGAGCAGGCCAAACTGCGCGGTGAGCCAATCGCCGCCGGCTTTGGTAATCGGGACCGCTCCTACGTACTTCATCCCTATACGGCGGTGAAGGACGAACGGAGCGGCCACGAAACCACGGATATCGCGGCAGTGCTGGATGGCGAGTTGGATCCCTTCATCGATGCCTATTTAAGAAGCCGGCTGACAGGATAGGGGCGTGGTAGAGGCGCCCTGGGGTGGAGATGATGCTATTCAAGAAACGCATGAAGAACGGGTCGGTTACGATCATCGCGGCACTCCTCATCCTGATTGTGTCGGCAGGCAGCTTCGCGGCTGGGATCAGTGTGGGTCACACCAGCGCCCCAAAATATGTGATCGGCGGCTCCGTGGTGCCGCGCAACCTCCAGCAGCCGCTCGACGACCTGTGGCAATCGTACCAACACCTCAACAGCGACAGCTATTGGCGCCCGTTCGACGGCAAGCAATTGCTGTACGCCGCCACCAGCGGTATGGTCGACACCGCCACCCTGCCCAAGGATAGTCACACCCTGTTCTTCCCGCCCGTGGCCAGTCAGGCGGCGACCGCGCAACTCAACGAAGGCACGTTCGGGATCGGGGCCAACGTGGTGATGGGTAAGACCGGCCTGCTGATTATCGCGCCCCTGTTCGATTCGCCTGCCCAGAAGGCCGGTCTGCATCAAGGTGACGTGATCATCGCCGTCAATGGCCGAAACATCGTTAAGATGAACCAGAATGACGCCGTCAACTTGATTCACGGCAATAACGGTACGGCCGTTACCCTCACCATCGTGCGCAGTGGCGTCACGAAACCGTTCCCGGTACGAGTCACCCGCGGCAACATCCCTGATGTGCTGGTCAGCAAGACCGGGAATGTCGGCTACATTGAATTCGCCGTGTTCGGGCAGCAAACCGCGGCCGAAGTCCATGGCGCTCTGGCGCAACTGCTCGCCCAGCATATCAGAAGCCTGGTTATCGACCTACGTGATAACGGCGGCGGTTATGTCGAGACGGCCCAGGCCATAGCGGGTGAATTCCTCCCTAAGGGGTCCGTGCTGTTCTGGGAACGCACCAACATGGGCGGCGGGCACTATAACGATGCCTCAACCACGGTCACCACGACCGGGCTTGCCCAAAAGCTTCCGGTCGTCGTGCTGGTCAACGGCGGCACCGCGAGCGCGGCCGAAATCTTCGCCGCGGCCTTGCGTGAGCATGGCCGCGCCAAGACTATCGGGGTGCGCACCTACGGGAAGGATACCGTGCAAGAGGTGCTCAACCTTCCCGACGGGTCAAGCCTCCGCATCACGATTCACCAATGGCTTACTCCCGAGAAGCACAGCATCAGTGGTGGGTTCGTGCCTGACATCGTGGTCACCAAACCGGACGCCCAGCTGCCAAGTGCTATCCAATACCTAACGAGCAAGAAGTAGCGGAAGGGGATACTCTGGTGTCGCCCCAGTTGCTGCTGGTGCTTATGGTCGCTTTGTTGACTGCCGGCATTACCGGTCTGTTTACCCGGAAACCGATCTATTATCTCCCCATTTATTGGCTGGTCGGGGTTTGCGCCATGCTGATCGGTCAGGTATTGGGTCGCGCCGCCGATATCACCCGGTTTACGGTTGGCGAAGTCGAACTTGGCGTAGGGTTGGTAGTCAACGTAGCTATGTTGATCGGCATGCACTGGCTGGGCCTATGGTATAATGTCAGAGGCCGGTAGAACTTCGGTGAGCCGCGAGGAGAGATGTAAAATGGCTTGGCAAGCAACCGGCAAACTGCTTTCCGGACTGGTAGTGGGGGTCGCCGTCGGCGCCGGCGTAGCCGTCGTGCTCTCGTCTCGCACCGCCGAAGTGTTGCCTCGATCGAGTGGCGGAACGCCTGGCCCGACCCCATTCGAGCCGGCGAATGCGCTCATCGCGCGCGCACGCCAGGTGGTCGAGGACGTTCGTGCGCAATTCCGTCAGGCAATCGATGAGGGACGCGCTACCAGCGCCCGGACGCGCGCCGAACTGAACGCCAGGTTCGAAGAAGCAAAACGCGGCAACCTCAATCGCGATAAAAGCTAGATTCTGGTGCAATTTCCGTGGATAGCGCCTTTGCGCTTCCGTGGTGAAGGCGGCACGATGGAAGAGTGGGCACGGCGGCTTGCCGGCCCGCTCTTCGTGTTTCCGTGCTTGGCGCCCTCACAGGATAGTAATGCCGAATTTCCGTCTCCCATTTCGTGCCGGCGCGCCTGGCCCCTATGCCGCGCTTGATATAGGTACTGAATACGCCAAGGCGCTGGTTTTCACTATCGACGGCGAGAGGTGCCGCGTCCTGGGCAGCGGCCGTCACCCGCAAAGCCGCACCGCTATGCAGGATGGCCTCATTACCGATATCGAGGCGGTGGTACAAAATTGTCATGCCGCGCTCACTCGCGCCGAGCAAGCAGCGGGCGTACTGGGCAAACAGGCCATTGTCGGCCTGGCGGGCGAGCTGGTCAAGGGCCTTTCCACTACCATGACTCTGGAACGGAGTCGCCCGGCCGAAGCGCTACGCCCGGACGAGATCGACGACGTGCTCGAACAGACTCAGCGCCGTGCCCTGTCCCAGGTAACCGAGCGCTTGAGTTGGGAGATGGGACAGCCGCAAGTGGATGTCCGCCTGGTCAATTCGGCCGTGGTGGCGATCAAGATGGACGGCCATACGGTCACCAATCCGCTTGGCTTTCAGGGCCGCTATTTGCAAGTGACTGTCTTCAATGCCTTCGCCCCTCTGGTCCACGTGGGCGCCTCGGAGAGTATTGCGCGCTATCTGAGCCTCGAGCTACTCTCGGTGGTCGCCGAGCCTTACGCCGTGGCGAGTTGCCTCTCCACTGCCCAGGCGGGCGACATAGGCGGCATCTTTATTGATGTGGGAGGGGGGACGACCGATGTCGCGCTGGTGCGGAACGGCGGCATCGAGGCCACGCAGTCGTTCGCCCTGGGCGGTAGAACCTTTACCCGGCGCCTTGCCGCCGAGCAAGACCTGGAAATGGAGGAGGCCGAGGCGCTGAAGCTGCGCTATGCGCGGGGCGAACTACCCGCCGCGGCGGCAGCGACGGTGAAGCAAGCGCTCGACCGCGACGTCACTACCTGGATGGACGGCGTACAACTCATTCTGGAAGAACTTGCCGGCGAGGGTCAATTACCACCGCACGTCCATCTCTGCGGCGGCGCCGGCGCCCTCCCCGACATTCTCGAGCGCCTTCAGGCCTTTCCCTGGACTGAACGGCTCCCCTGCCCTCGACCGCCGCGCATCGCCCTGATTCAGCCGGCCGATGTGGACTCGGTCCAGGACGACA
>JAICHN010000164.1 GCA_025924845.1 Chloroflexota bacterium
GATTCGCGCGCGGGCCTGCCTAGAGGTGTTCTCGTTCCAGGCATTCTTAATATGCCCGGAATAGCGAGCTATGTCAACGCCCTCAATAACATCAAACGAACGACCATCTTGACATATTGGCACGACTCTGCCTATAATTTGCCGAAGTCAGTCAAGCCCCCCGTCGTCAGTCCTCACATCGCCCGCTGTCTTGCGCGGGCCCGTTCGGTTTACCGCGCGTGCGTGATGCCGGAACCGAAGGCGCGTTCGGCAGCGGCGTCGGCAACCAGGCCTCCTTTCATGTTCCCTGGAAATCATGGCCGAATTCGCCGAGTGATGCCGCCCATCGGAGCCGAAATCGCCAAGGTCGCCCATGAAAACAGGGGATTGCCGTTCAGTGAAGAGAGTGGGTAGTTGAGCGATCTTCTTGACCGCAACCTCGCCCTTGAGATCGTCCGCGTCACCGAAGCAGCCGCCCTGGCGGCCGGGCGCTGGATGGGTAAGGGCGCCAAGGAAGATGCCGATCAGGCCGCGGTGGATGCCATGCGCTTTGTCCTCTCGTCCATCGAGATGGATGGGGTCGTGGTGATCGGCGAGGGCGAAAAAGATGAGGCCCCCATGCTCTATATCGGTGAGTCGATCGGCGACGGCCGTCCGCCCCGCGTCGATCTCGCCGTCGATCCGATCGACGGTACGCGCCCCCTCGCCAAGGGCATGGACAACTCCCTGGCCGTGGTGGCTATCTCCGAGCGCGGCACTATGTACTATCCGCCGCACATCATGTATATGGACAAAATCGCCGTCGGTCCGGCCGGGAAAGGGCGGATTCACCTCGATGCCGGGCCGGACCAGAATCTAGCCGCCCTGGCCGACGCACGAGATTGCGATGTGAGCGATCTCACCGTCGTGGTGCTCGAGCGCCCCCGGAACGAGGCGCTGATCGCCGCCGTCCGCGCCGCCGGCGCCCGCCTGAAGTTGATCACCGACGGCGACGTGGCTGGGGCAATCAGCGCGGCCATGGAGGATTACTCCGGGGTCGATATGCTGATGGGGATCGGCGGCGCTCCCGAGGCGGTACTGGCCGCCTGTGCCCTCAAATGCCTGGGCGGCGAAATACAGTGCCGACTCTGGCCGCGCAGCGAGGAAGAGAAAGCCGCGGCGATTGAGGCGGGGTTGGCCGTGAGCGAGTTCGAGAGAGTTCTGACTACCGACGATCTGGTCGGCGGCGATAACGTGTTCTTCGCCGCGACCGGCATCACCAACGGCGAGCTGTTGCGCGGCGTCCACTATACCGGGCACGGCGCCCGCACGCACAGCCTGTCGATGCGTTCAAGCTCAGGCACCATTCGCTGGATTGAGGCGGTACATCATTGGCAGAGAATAACGGACTCCGGCGCCACGGGGTACGATCCGCGGATATGGCGCGACCGTACGCGGGCGGGGAAGTCATAGACCCATACGTGCATTCATCGGATCGCCTGGCCCGCGCCGCCTTGGCTCGTGGCCAGGGTATTCCGGCCGACGAGTCCTACTCCCGACCTCCCTCACGCGAGCCGATCGACGCCGATCGGGGAAACGGGAAGCGGGGCAACCTGGCCGAGTTGGAGAGTAAGACGCTGGCCGAACTGCGCGACCTGGCGCGCGAGATGGATGTTGGGGGCGTGGCTACTCTGAAAAAGAGCGAGCTCGTCTTCCGCATCCTCCAGGCACAGGCCGAGCAACAGGGCAACCTCTATCGGGAAGGGGTGCTCGATATCGTGGATGAGGGATTCGGCTTCCTGCGCACGGATCGCTTCCTCCCCGGCCCCGAGGATGTCTACGTCTCCCTCTCCCAAATCCGCCGCTTCGGACTCCGCACCGGCGACAGCGTGGGCGGCCAGGTTCGCCAGCCGAAGGAGAGCGAGAAGTACTTCGGTATGCTGCGCGTAGAGGCGGTGAACGGCGTCGATCCGGAAATCGCCAAGCGCCGACCTCACTTCGATCAGCTCATTCCGGTGTATCCCTATCAGATGTATGTCCTCGAAACCGAGCCCTCCATTACGGCCACGCGGCTGATCGATCTGGTGGCCCCGATTGGGCGCGGCCAGCGAGGCATGATCGTGGCCCCGCCCAAGGCCGGCAAGACCATGTTGCTCAAGCAAATCGCCAACGCGATCACCGCCAATACGCCCGAGGCTCACCTCATGGTGGTTCTGGTCGGTGAGCGGCCCGAGGAAGTGACGGACATGGAGCGCTACGTCAAGAACGCCGACGTGGTGAGCGCCACCTTCGACGAGCCGTCCGAACGGCATACCCGGGTGGCCGAGATGGCGCTCGAGCGGGCGAAGCGTCTGGTCGAGGGCGGGCGCGACGTGGTGATTCTGCTCGACAGCATTACGCGGCTCACCCGCGCCTACAACCTGGCCATGCCCTCCAGTGGCCGTACGCTCTCAGGCGGTATCGATCCCAACGCGATTTATCCCCCTAAGCGCTTCTTCGGCGCGGCGCGGAAAATCGAGGACGCCGGCAGCCTGACGATCATCGCCACCTGTCTGATCGATACCGGCAGCCGCATGGACGACGTGATCTATGAGGAGTTCAAGGGCACCGGCAACATGGAGGTCCATCTGGAGCGGAAGCTGGCCGAGAAGCGTATCTTCCCCGCCATCGATATTCAGCGCTCCGGTACCCGCCACGAGGAGTTGCTGATGGACGAGGTCACCCTGCAGCGCGTGTGGCTTATGCGCCGGATGCTCGCCGCCGTGGGCGGTACCGAGGGTACCGAACTACTCCTCAATTACCTGGCCCGAACCGAGAGCAACAAGGAGTTTCTGGCCTCGCTGCACAAGGGCGACATCGGCTAATCCTCCTACATATCCCGGTACATCATCGGCGGATCGTCCACCAGCGTGAAACGGTCGCCCTCGGCCGAGCAACTCGGGCACTGGGCGGGGGCGAGCGGACCGCGCTCCAGGGCGCCGCAGACGCCGCAGGTCCAGCGCTGGGCGATCCGCTTGATCACGTCACCCCGACTTACCACGCCTACCAGCTTCCCGGCCAGCACCACGGGGAGGCGCCGGACGCGTTGCCCGGTCAGGATATGGCCAATCTCATCGAGGTCGGTATCGGGGGAGACACTGATCACCTGGGTGGTCATGATGTCGCCCACGACACGCCCATGCTTGCCGATCACGTCGAAGTCGCTGATCATCCCTACCACGGAGCCGCTCTCGTCGAGTACGGGAAGCCCGGTAATGCTGTTGCGGGCCATCTGCTCGGCGGCATCCTCGACCTGGCTGTTTGGAGAGACGGTGATCACCGTCTGCGTCATGACATCCTGGGCCGTCAGCTTTATCATGGTGCTCTACTTCCATCGTTGGCGCGCGTGGACCGCGTTGTCCAATCCCGGGCGCCTGCTCGATATGGTAATAACCAGGATAAAGCATTTGGCGATAATGATCCGCCTTCTTCCCATGAAGCGAAGCGGTCCGTGCAGGCCTGCGAATGAATTCGCCTGGCACGCAATGGGGTGTGCCTCCTTTGTGGAAATGCTGCCGGCCGGCTTCGCGGACCCACAATAGGGGCTTCGACCACAAATGTGAGGCCGCATCCCACGCAATGAGCTTATGCACGACTATGCCCGCGCTCCCGGTACACTGAGTGATGGGGTTATGAGGACTGTAAAGCCATTGTGAGGAGCAGGCTGCTTGCGCATCTATGACACCAGGACCGCTCAAAAATTAGAATTCGCGCCGGAGCACGATCCCGTCCGGATGTATGTCTGCGGGCTGACGCCCAAGAACGAGCCCCATATCGGGCACGCCAAGATGTTTGTCACCGCTGATTTGTTGCGCCGTTACCTGGAGTATCGGGGCTACCGGGTACGCTACGTACAGAATGTGACCGACGTAGACGATAAGATCATTGCCCGTGCGCTAAAGGAGGGCATTTCCCCCGAGGAGGTCGCTGCCAAGTACAGCGCCTCCTATTTCGCGAGTGTGGAGGCATTGCACTGCCGGCCGGCTGACGTTTACCCCACCGTCACCGGGGCCATGCCGGGAATTATCGTCATGATCCAGGAGCTGATTGCGGGAGGCTTCGCCTACACCGTGGGGGGCGATGTCTATTTCCGCGTGCCGCGCTTCGCGGCCTATGGCCGGCTCTCCAAGCGGGACACGGCAATAGACAACACGACAGGCCGCGGCCTGGAGGCACGGGGCAAGGAGGCGATCCCCGCCGCGATCGAAGGCGGCGGCTCGGCGGAGGGCGAGCGGGCCAAGGAGGACCCGCGGGATTTTGCCCTCTGGAAGTCGGCCAAGCCCGGCGAACCCTGGTGGGATAGCCCCTGGGGGCCGGGAAGACCCGGCTGGCATATCGAGTGCTCCACCATGGTGCGGGCCGAATTAGGGGACCGGATCGATATCCATGGGGGGGCTACCGATCTGATCTTCCCCCACCACGAGAACGAGATTGCCCAGAGTGAGTGCGCGACCGGGCGGGAACCTTTTGTCAAATACTGGACCCATTACGGCACGCTCAACGTGGTGACCACCTCGGCCTTCGGTGAGGAGAAGGTGGAGAAGATGTCGCATTCGCTCGGCAACTTCACCACGATCAAGCACATTCTCGATCGCTACGAGCCCTCGGTCCTGCGTCTCTATCTGCTGTCGCAGCATTACCGCACCCCGGTCACCTATAGTGAAGAGTCACTGGGAGTGATCGAGGTGGGCTGGGATCGGCTTCGCGCCGCTGCCCGCAACCTGAAGCTGCTGCTTGATTGGGAACCCGTACGCGCCGTGGATCCCAACGATCCCGTGGAACTGGAGATGCGGAAAGAAACCCGCACTCTGCTGAATCAGGTTTCACGCTCACTGGACGACTTTCATGCCGGGATGGACGACGATTTCAACACGGCGCAGGGCATCGCCGCGTTGTTTGACCTCGCGGCGCAGATCAACCGCTATAAGGATTTCCTGCGCGACCCCAAACTGGTTAACCCCACGGTAAAGGGCGCCCTGATCGATGCCGACGAGGCATTTGGGCGCATAATGGGTGTGCTGGGCCTGATCCCCCCCCTTGAAGGCCCCGCTATCGAGAGCGCCGAGTTTAGTCGGCAGGTCGAGGCATTGATTGCCCGCCGTAACGCCCTCCGTGCCGCCCGCGATTACGAGGGCGCCGACACGGTGCGCGATGAATTGAAGCAATTACAGGTGATCGTGGAAGACCACCCACAGGGCACGCTCTGGCGGCGCGACACGCGAGCGGCCCGATCCGGAGCTTGATTCGGCAAACCCGACAAGACTCCTTATATAACGCAATGCGGCAGATGGTTCTTGTACTATGCCGCGGGAAGAAGTAGATAACGATGAGCAGCGACGAATCCGGTAAGCGGCCGGGCGGCTTCCGCCGAAATAACGAGCGGCCGACCGGCGGGCAGCGGGGCGGCTTTCCCCGAAGCGGAGGCAATTTCCGCCGTGATAACGAGCGACCGCGCGAGGGGTATCCGCGCGGCGGTGACGGGCGGCGCGAGGGCGGCCGTCCGGGCGGGCAGCAGGGCGGGAGGCCCTTCCAGTCGTCCAGGCCTCCACAGAGCGGCTTTGGCGGCCGCGAGCAGCGTGGAGACCGGCCCTTCACGCCCCGTGAAGGATACGGTGAGCGGAGTCGGGGCGGTGAGGGCCGCGGAGAGCGGGAGCGCCCTTCCTTCGGGGCCAGGGATCGTGGTGACCGTCCGGAACGGCCGCCGTTCGAGCGGCAAGGGCCCGATGGTGATCGCGCCGAGCGCCCGCCTTTCCAAGGTCGTGACCGGAATCCATTCGCGGCGGATCGCGAGCGCCCGTCGTTCGAGGCGCGCGGCTACGATGCCGACCGCGGCGATCGAGATGATCGTCCGTCGTTCGGCAATCGGGATCGCCGTCCTCCCTTTGAGAATCGGGACCGGCCGCCGTTCAGGGAGCGGCAGGGCGGAGATAGACCGTCGTTCGGCGGCTCACGCGCCGCGGCGGGCCGTCCGCCGCGCCGCGACGAATTTCGGGCCCTTGACGGGGATTCGAATGAGCAGGAGCAACGCCCGAGCGGGGACAGGCCCGCCTTCAATAGTCGATGGCGCGACGGGGAGCGTCCCTCGTTCGGTGGGCCGCGTCCCGGCGGCGATCGTCCGGGTTACAGCGACTCACGATCGAGTAGCGATCGTCCATCCTTCGGCGGACCGCGTCCGGGCGGCGATCGCCCGGGTTACGGCGGCGCGCGTCCTGGTGGAGATCGCCCTTCCTTCGGCGGCAATCGGCCCGGCGGCGACCGACCGCCGTATGGTGGGCCACGCTCAAGCGGTGAGCGGCCCGGCTATCAGGGAAGCCGCCCGTTCGAGCAGCGGCCCGAGCGTCCTCCCTTCGAGGGCCAGGGCCGTCCCCTCGGCACCAGCACGCGCATGGGCCGCCCGCCCGTCAATCAGTTTGAACCGGTCAAGGCGGATGTGTATGGGCGCTGGCCGGTCCTCGAATCGCTCCGCGCCGGCAACGTGATCAAGGTATATCTGGCGGCAGGCGTCCATGATAGTGCCGATCATCTTCGCGAGATCCAAACCATGGCGGCCGAGAAGCATATCCCCGTGGTTCGGGTGGAGCGCTTCGCGCTCGATAAGGTCCTGGGCAACGCCAACCATCAGGGCATTGCCGCCGCGTGCCGACCCTACGAGTACGTGGACCTCGATCGCGTGGTGGCCGGCGCCAAGGAGGGCGAAGGACAGCCGCTGGTCCTGCTGTTCGACGGCATCCAGGATCCACAGAACCTGGGTTCGATCCTGCGTACGGCCGAGGCGGTTGGGGTAGGCGGGGCTATTTTGCCGCGCCACAACCAGGTAGGGATTACGCCTTCCGTGGTCCGCGCCTCCGCCGGCGCGGTCGAGCACCTGCCCATCGCCGAAGTGACCAATCTCCGCCAGACGGTTGCGCGCCTGAAGGAGGCGGGGTACTGGATTGTCGGCCTCGACATGGAAGGCGGCACCGACTATGACAACTTCGACGTGGAAAATCCGGTTGCCCTGGTAATTGGCGGCGAGGGCAAGGGACTCAGTCGCCTGATCACCGAGGAGTGTGACTATTTGGTGCGTCTCCCCATGCGCGGCAAGGTGGGCAGCCTGAATGCCTCGGTGGCGGCCGGAATCGTGCTCTACGAGATCGAACGGCGTCGTGGGCTTACCAACCCCGCCCTCCGCGCCAAAGCGCGCCCTGCCGCCGTCGAGGAAGCCGGATCTTCCGTGCCGCTGCCGCCGGCGACGGAGGATGCCCTGGACGACGAGAAAGATCTTGCTCCCTACGTGGAGATGGCGGCCGACGACGAGGAGGGCCTTTCTCCGTACCCCGGCATGTCGGCTGACGACGAGTTGACCGGCGACGAGGAAGCGGCCGGCGACGACTTCGAGGACCTGGAGGAGATTGAGCTGGAAGAGGCCGAGATCGAGGAAGCGGAACTGGAGGAACTGGACGAAGCGGAAAGCGAGCCCGCCGAGTCGACCGATCAGGTGGATCGGACGGATCCGTCCGATTCGTCCGATCAGACCGATCCGGCCGAGAAGCCTGAGTAGCGGGCTGTCATTGGCCATTACGTGCTGGGAAGGATGTATCTGGTCGATCCTGACTAAAGTGTCATGGCAAGGTGCGTTGCGACTAAAGTCGCGGTGCTTCCCGAGCTGACGCATCCCCACTTTAGTGGGCGTTGTCTTGCCAGGACACTTTAGGGTCAGGATCTTCGGATTTCAGGCTAAGGATCTGGCGTAAGCGTAAAGCGACATGGCCGAATTCGGCCATGTCGCTTTACGCCTGGGGCAGTGGAAACCGGGTAGAGCGGAGGAGGAGGCGATGACCCGAGAGGAAGGCTTGGCGTTGGTCCGCGAGTACATCAAGAATGAGGGCCTGGTTCGGCACTGCCTGGCCGTGGAGGCCGCTATGCGGGCCTACGCGCCGCTCTACGAGGGCGATGTCGAGGAATGGGGTCTTACCGGCCTCCTCCACGACTTCGATTGGGAGATCCACCCTACGGCCGACCAGCATCCCCATCACGGTTCACCCATTCTCCGGGAACGCGGCGTACCGGAGCCGATTATCCACTGTATCCTCACCCACGCCGAATACCTGAACATCCCCCGGATTACCCCCATGGAAAAAACCCTCTTCGCGGTGGATGAACTGACCGGCCTGATTACCGCCGCGACCCTGGTGCGCCCCAACAAGTCAATTCACGATCTAGAGGTTTCCGCGGTCAAGAAGAAGTTCAAGGATAAGTCGTTTGCCCGCCAGGTAAATCGTGACGACATCACGCAAGGCGCCGCGGAGATGGGTGTGGCGATGGATGCGCACATTGGCCTGGTGATCGAAGCCATGCGCGGTATCGCGCCCGAGCTCGGCCTGGAAGGCGCGCCGGCGTGAGGCCGAGCCCCCTCGTTCATCCCCGCCCTACCGTAACCTCTAAAGATCTCTCTGTTTGGGTGGAATATATAGACGTGGCCGTAGTAGGGGAGTGGAGAGCGGGGATAACCGGTCTGTCCCAGAGGAAATGGTCATCCCCGACCCCTCGCGATTCTGTGGATTTTCCCCAGCGGGCCGGGGATAAAGGAGGACAGTCCTCCCAGGGCCCAGGAAATCATCCCAAGCCCCCCCTCCATTTCTCCCCAGGGCGCCGCCCGCCGCCCGCCTGCTTTTCCCCCGTTTATCTCGGTTATCCACACAAATCGGACCCTTATCCACAGTTTTCCGGGGAAAAGCCGGAAGGCGGTGCCCATGGCTGAGCCGCTCTTCGCCGGGATCGACCTCGGTACCGCCCGGGTCAAAGTAGGGATCTTCGATCGGTTCGGATCACTGTATGCGCTCCGCATCATGCCCCACGCGGGCATGCTCACTCCCCACCGTGGCGCGGTGACCCAGGATGCCGCCGGCTGGTGGCGAGCCGTGTGCGCCGCGCTCCGCGCGGTCAGCGCCTCGGTTGACGCCCCGAACATTGTGGCCGTGGCGGTCTGCGGGCAGGGTCCTACCCTGATAGCCGCCGATACCCGCCTGCATCCCCGCGGCGCCGCGCTCACCTGGATGGATAAGCGGGCCCAGGAAGAGGCGGATGAGTTAGGCGAGCGGCTTGGCAGGCCGGTGGATCCTGGACATTACGTGGCCAAGGCGCTCCGCCAATCCCGCCGCGATCCGGACACGCGGCGCCGCTGGTACTTTCAATCGTGGGATTACCTGGCTGCTCGCCTCAGCGGGACGCCGCATGCGTCCTCGACCTGGTTCGAGGACGAGATCGCGCACTCTGGTCTCCCCCGAGCGCACTTCCCGCCGTATATCGAGGCGGGTACGACGGTAGGGGCAATTACCACGGACGCCGCCCGCCGCACCGGTCTGCGCGAGGGGACGCTGGTGGTGGCGGGCACCAACGACGCGATCGCCGCCTGCATCGGCGCCGGGCTTACCCGGCTAGGGCAGTCCGCCATTCTCGGCGGCACGTCCGGCGGCTTCGTGCATTGCGGCGCGCCGACCCCCCACGCCTGGGCGCCGCCGCCGGGCACCTACCCGGAGCCGCCCGGTTGCCGCTATCTCGGGGCCACCATCTCCTCCAGCGGCCTGGCCCTGGATTGGTTGGCCGGCTTATTCGGCGTCCGTTCCTACGATCCGTGGCTGGAACAGGCGGCCGGCATCGGCGCCGGCGCCGACGGTCTGGTGCTGCTGCCCTACCTGGCCGGTCTCTTCCTTCCCTACACGGCCGACGAACGAGGCCCCGTGCGCGACGACGCGGCACGCGGCGTGCTGTTTGGCCTGCGGGCGGCCCATACCACGTCGCACCTGATACGGGCGGTGCTGGAGGGGGTTTCCTTTGCCATTCGCCAGGTATACGAGGCCACGGTCGCCCCCGGCGCGGCGACCGCCGCGGTGACGGTCGGCGGCCAGGCGCATAGCGCGCTCTGGAACCAGATCAAGGCCGATGTGTTGGGGCTGCCGGTGGAGGTTCCGGCCGTGGTGGAGGCGGGCGCGCTGGGCGCGGCCTGCCTGGCGGCCGCGGGCAGCGGCCATTTCGCCGATATGTGGGAGGCCTCCCGCGCGATGGTCCACACGGCGCGGCGCCTGGAGCCGGATCC
>JAICHN010000165.1 GCA_025924845.1 Chloroflexota bacterium
CCCCGCGCGGCGCGCGCGCCGGCGCGATCGAACGGCTCGGCCCCCCCAGTCAGCCGACGTATCGCGAGGTCCATGGGCATCTTGGCCGGGCCGGTGTCGAAGCCGATTACCGCCGTGGGATCGCCCGAAGCAGGCAGGAGCGTGAGGTTGGCGATGCCGCCCAGATTGAGCAAGACACGAGGCTGGTTGGGCAGCGCGTAAAGGAGGTAATCCAACATGGGCGCCAGCGGGGCGCCGCGCCCACCCGCCGCGATATCGCGGGCCCGAAAGTCGGCCACGACGGTAATCCCGGTTCGCTCGGCGATCACGGCCGGATGCCCCAGCTGTTGAGTCGAAAAGGCGCGAAAACCGGCCAGCATGGAAGAGTCCACCAGATCGCTCACCGTCGTCTGCCCATGCGACCCGATGAAGTCCACCTCCTCGGGCCGCCAGCCGGCCGCCTCGATCGTGCTAAGCGCGGCGTCCGCGAACAACTCGCCCAGAATCATATGGAGCCGACAGGCCTCGATGGCTCGCCCATCGGGTTGACAAAGGGCGGCGAGAGCTTCGCGGATCTCAGACGGATATGGCGTAGCGGAGGACGCACGAAGGGCCACGCGTAGGCTCGGCGCCTCGCTGATTTCCACTGCGGCGGCATCGATGCCGTCCATTGACGTACCGGAGATCAGGCCAATCGCTTTCGTCACGGCACTGTTCCGTCTTCCGATCGACGATTCTGTAGTCATCACGTCACCCCTTCAGGTGCTTGCGCAGGATGAGTTCGGCGATGCCGGGCATAACGTAGTCTGGAATGCTGCCCACCCCCTCATACCCTCGATCAAGATAGAACTTCTGGGCCGCCACGTTGAAGTCCGATACCAGCAGCAGCAGATCCGGCCGACCGGCCTGGATCGCCAGTTGCTCCGTGTAATCGAGAAGGATGCCTCCCACGCCCCGTCCGCGTAAGTCGGGATGGACGCCAAGCAGCTTCAGATAACCGCTCAGGCCGAACCCGCCGCGGTCGATATACCAGGCAAAACCGGCGGTTCGGTGTTCGACGTGGGCCACGGCCACCTCGGCGCCCGAATTCAGGGCGGATCGCCACATCGCGGTGAGCGCCTCTTGATCCAGGCCATAGCGTGTCCAGGGGAGGCTGCGGAGCATAATCTCCACACAGCGGTCGAGGTCGGTGTCGGCGAGCGGCGAGATGCTGATTGCGGCTCCGGCCATGCCTAGCTCCGCCGACGACGCGGGTCGGCCAGGTCACGCAGGGAGTCGCCCACCAGGTTGAAACCGTAGACGCCCAGGGTGAGGGCCAGTCCAGGATAGATGACCATCCACGGTTGGGTAGTCATGAAACCCTGCCCTTCGATGAGCAAACCGCCCAGGGAGGGAGTGGGAGGATTCACCCCCAGTCCGAGATAGCTGAGCGCCGCTTCGATCAAGATGGCATCGGAAATGGCGAGCGAAAGTTGCACCAGGATGGGCGAGGCGCTGTTCGGCACGACGTGGCGGAGCAGTATGCGCGCATGGCCCGCGCCCAGGGACTGCGCCGCCTCGATAAACTGCTCGCGACGCACGCTGAGCACGGATGCGCGCATGATGCGGGCGAAAATCGGCACGTAGATAATGGCAATAGCCAGGCCGACGTTTTGCAGGCTGCTGCCCAGCATGGTCATCAGGGCGATGGCCAGCAAGATGGCCGGGAAAGCTACGATTACGTCCATAATGCGCATCATTACGGTATCGAACCAGCCCCCGAAGTACCCGGCCAGCAAGCCTATGCCCGCTCCCGCGACCAGCGAGACGGCAATTGAACCGATGCCTACCTCCAGGCTTACCCGTATTCCGGAGAGAATGCGGCTCAGCAAGTCGCGCCCGAGGTCATCGGTACCGAAGGGAAAGGCTCCTCCGGGCGCCTGCAGGATCGATAGAGGATACAGCGTGTCGGGCGAATGTGCTTCCAGAAAGGGGCCGACTACACCACCAAGAATGAACACCAACAGCAGGATGCCGCCCAGCACCGTGAGCATGTTGCGGCCCGCCCAGCGCAAGGCATGACCGGCGACACCACGCGCCTTCGGTCGAGCCGTGCCGGCGGGCAGCCGCTCGTCAGGAATAACGGATTCTTGGGTCAATCCACGCATAACACAGGTCCACCAGCAAATTGATCATAATGACCAGGGCTGCTACCACGAAAACGATGCTCTGCACCAAAGGATAGTCGCGTTGCTCGATTCCCTGTACCACCAGGCGACCCACGCCGGGCAGCGTATAGACATTCTCCACGACCACGGCGCCGCCAATCAGGTAGCCAAGTTGCAGGCCAACCAGCGTGACCACCGGCAACAGGGCATTGCGCAAAGCGTGCTTCATCAACACGCGAGTGCTTCGCACACCCTTGGCGCGGGCCGTACGAAGGTAATCCTTACCGAGTACATCGAGCATGGCAGCGCGGGTCATGCGCAGCAAAATGGCGCTCAGGCCGAGTGCCAGGGTACAGGCCGGCAAGATCATGATTTGCAGGTTCTTGATCGGGTTATCGAAGAATGGGACGAAGGCAAAGGTCGAGAGCCACGGAATATAGAACGAAACGAATAAGATAAGCAGCGTGCCGAGCCAGAACGTCGGTATAGAGAGGGCGAGCAGGCTTACCAGCCTTCCCGCCGCGTCCGCTACGCCGCCGCTGCGTACGGCGGTGAGCACGCCGAGCGGGAGGGCAATAGCCAGACCGAGCAGGATGGCGAGCAGCGTCAACTCGCCGGTGACGGACAGCGCCGAGCCGAGTAGGGTGGTGACCGGCAGACCGGTGCGGAGGGAAAATCCGAGGTCGCCGTGGAGCACATTCCCGGCCCACAGGGCGTACTGCTGCCAGAGCGGTTTATTAATGCCGTAGAGGGCATTGAGTTGCGCGATCTGCTTAGGCGTTACATCGGAGCGGGTACCGAGCATCACCTCTACGACATTGCCGGGAATGAGATGAATGGTCAGAAACGCCACAACGGAAATGCCGAACAGAGTGGGAATGGTCAGCAGGATTCGGCTCAGGATGTAGGTTCGCATACCCGTCCATGGCGCTCCCGGCGGAAGGGCCGCGGCCCTTCCGCCGGACGCCGCGTGTTTACTGGAAGGAGGCCCCGATCAGGCCCTGATAGCTGGCCCGTGGAATGTAGGTGTAGCCCTTCAGGTTGGGGCTCATCGCATAGTCCCAATAGCTGGCGTAGGTGTAGATCATCGGGCCGCCGTCATTGACCAGGCGCATCTGGATCTGGTTGTACAGCGACTTGCGCGTGGCGGTGCTGGTAGCGGCACGGGCCTGATCCAGCAGTTTGTCGATGGTCGGATCGCTGAACTGGAAGGCATTGGTCGAACCGCCCGTGTGCAAGGCCGCGTACATGGCGAGGTCCGGGTCGGTCCAGTCCCCGTTCTCACCCGTGAACGCATCGAAGTTCCTCACGACCCAGTTGTGGACGTAGACGCCCCACTCCGTAGTGTCGATGGTAGCGTTAATACCGAGCGGCTTGAGTTCCTGCTGGATTATCTCGGCCGCCGTGTAATCGGAGGGCAGGTAATGCGATGCCATAATCTTGAAGCTGAAGCCATTCGGATAGCCCGCCGCGGCGAGCAGTTGCTTTGCCTTGGCTAGATTCGGCTGGTAAGACGGGTAGGCGCTTACCGGAAGAGCCCAACTCTTTAGCGCAGGGGTGAGAATGCCGCTAACGACGCCCTGCCCTCGGCCGGCGGCCTGGAGGATCTGGTTGCGGTCGATAGCGTAGCTGATCGCCAGGCGCACCTTCGGATTGTCGAATGGCTTCCGCTTGGTGTTGAAGCCAAGCAGGTGGTAATTGATATCGAGCACGTGCAGCACACTGGCCTGGCCTGCCGCCTTGAGCTGCTGCACCTGGGGGAAGTACACCGGATCGATGAAGGCGGCAAACTGAATTTGCCCGGTACGGAGCGCGGCCACCCGGCTGGCGTCGGTAGGTATGACCTGGAACACCACCGAATCAAAGTGCGGCTGGCCCGCTATGAAGTAGTGCGGGTTGCGCACCAGGGTGATCGCCGTATTCGGTACCCACGACTTCAGCTTGTAGGGTCCTGTCCCATCCTCGACGCGGGTGAGGTTTCCCTTATGCGCGGTGACGAAGCTCGCCGAACTCACGGTGAGGAAGCTGGCGATCACGGCCAGGAACGGTCCGTACGGCTTGCTCAACTTGATCACGATCGTGTTGGGATCGGGAGTCTGCACCGCACTGACATCGGTGAAGAAAGACGCCCAGGGCGACTTGGTTTTCGTGTCGCGCAGGCGGGCAAGGCTGGCCGCGACATCACTGGAGGTCATGGTGCTGCCGTCATGGAAGGTAACGCCAGACCGCAAGTGGAAGGTGTAGGTCATACCGTCGGCGGAGATCTTCCAGCTCGACGCCAGATCAGGCACGATCTGCACCTTGGCGTTGAATTTGACCAGGCTGTTAAAGAGCAGGTCCTCGACCGGTCCTGATGCCTCATCGGTGGTCACGGTCGGATCGAGGGTTAGCGCATCGTTGGTGGCGCCGATGGTCAGAGTACCGCCCTCTTTGGCGGAATGGCTTGCGTTCGCGGGAACGGAGCCGAGGACGATGGCCCCGAGGGCGATGATTGCCGGAACCAGGTGCAGCCGGCCACGAAACAGGCGCATCATGATAGGTGTCCAATCCTTCCTTGCCAAGCGATCGCTTTGATAAGGCCAACGGTGCCGGGTGCGGAGCCACACTGCCGCACGCCAAGACCCAACCCACTCCGGCTGTCGTACGCTCCTTTCCCTTGTTTCGATAGGCTGCGTGCTATTCTCACGCTCTCCGGGGAGATCTAGACGTGGTGGACGATGGCACTATAGCACCGGGCAGGTGCACTGTCAAAGCCGCTTCAACCGTGCCGAGGTGATCTCATCGTCGTTCCACGGAGCGTCGCCCTGTACCAGGCGTGGGGCGCTGCCGGCAATGTGACGTCACCGCAATAAAACCTGCGGGACAGGATGTTATGCGCCAGTTTGCAGACGGTTGTCTAGACAGCTTGCCGTTAGCTCGGCATAATCGGCGGCAGGCCGGCGAGAGGCCGGCGGGCGCCTTGCTCAGGCCTTGGTCGAAGCCTCCAAGGTCTTCGCAAACACGCGGCGTGCCACCGCTAGGGCGTCCCATGCCGCTGGAAAGCCGGCATAGACCGTCGTGTGAAGGATCGTCTCGATCACCTCCTCCTGGCCGGCACCGTTCGCCAACGCACCGAGAATGTGGCTTTCAAGTTGGTTGAGTCGACCAAGGGAGGTGAGTGACGCAATGGTGCAGAGCGACCGCGTGCGAAGGTCCAGACCCGGCCGCGACCACACCTCGCCAAAGACAAACCCTTCAATGAACTCGCGAAAGGCCGGATCGAGGCGCTCCCAATAGGGGCCGCTGCGTTCGACAAAGGCATCTCCCCAGATTCGGCCGCCGAGCGCCCGTCCCTGTGCGATTCGGTCGTCATTGTCCACGATTTTCTTCTCCTCACTTCTTACAGGCGAATATGTCCCTCTTCGCCCTTCGAGCCGCACTATGCGGAACCGTTCAGGAAGGCGCGCCCTAGGCGGCCCTGTCCCCTCAGTTTGCCCTACTCGCTTCTCCGCCACCGCTCCAGCCCGTCCGCGCTAGGCTGCTTTGCGATGAGGTGCTCGTTCTCCAGCTTGACCAACAGCGCTTGCAATTGCAGCGCGGCCAGGCGGCGGCGCGCGGGCTCGATGTCTGGATACACCGCATCGATCAGTTCCACCATGTTTCGCCCAGTGCCCAATAGCGCTGCCAACACCTGCGCCTCTCGCTCGGCGCGGTGCGCCAGGTAACCACGAATCAGGGCGGCGGGCCGCGAGATGATCGGGCCATGGCCGGGGTAGATTTTCTGGATCGAGAATGTCAGCAGACGCTGAAGCGAGGCCAGGTACGCGGCAAGGTCGCCGTCGGGCGGAGCCACGAAGATCGTACCCAGTCCCGCCACCAGGTCGCCCGCGAACAGAAGGCAGCGCTCCGGTAGGTAGAAGCATAGATGATCGGCGCTATGCCCCGGCGTATGCAGCGCGACAACAAGGGCATGGCCGATTCGTAGCTCTTCCTGGTCCTGGAGCAGCCGATCGGCCTCCGGAACACGTGCTCTACTGAACGCATGGATCGGAGCACCGGTGCGCGCTCGCAGGGCCGCAGCTCCCGCCACGTGGTCGGGATGGCCGTGCGTAAGCAGGATGGCACGGGCGCCGCCGCGCCGCTCCACGAGGCCTGCCAGCCGATCCAGGTGCGCGGTGTCCAGAGGGCCGGGATCGATCACGGCACAGCCGTCGGATGCACTTCCCACCAGGTAGCTGTTGGTGCCCGCCAGCGTTTCGAGCGAAGGATTGGGCGCCGTGATCCTGATTATCCTGCAGGCGGCTTGTCCGGTCAGCACGATGTCAAACCACCGGTTCGCGGCAATGGAGGCGCGCTCGTCGCACCGGCGCGGTTTCGTCCGGCGCGCGAGCCGTCAGTCCTCATCTTCAAGGACGATCCGTTCCTCACCGTCGAGCATAATGACCCTGGGCCGGTTCGCACGCACCGATCGCCCGCTGAAGCGGTCCACGGCAGCGCGCGTATCGGACAGAGCGCGCAGTTGCTCCAGTTGGCGCTCGGTCGCATACACCAGGGGGAAATCGCCCGAATGGAACCGATCGAGGGCGTCCTCGGGCCGTATCCACACGCCGGCGGTGGTTTCTCGAGGATCGAAGATCGGCTCCTGATCGGAGGGCATGGGCGCCAGGAAGAAATGTGTATCGAAGCGACGGGGAAATCGCTCGGGCGTAATCCAATGCGACCAGTGCAGCATGTGGTCCGTGTCGGCCACCAGCCCTTCGGTCCGGAGCAGCGCGGCCAGGATAATTCGGCCCTGGTTAAGATCGTCGCGGTACTGAACCAGGCGTGCTCGCAGCGCGGCGTCAAAACCGACCGCGTCGGCTCGGCGGGCCAACAACACCCCCGCCTCCTCGAAACACTCACGCACCGCCGCCGCGTAAAAGCCCTCGCCCAGGGACAGATTGGATCCGGAGGGCACCGGCGCGCACAGGCCGTCCGCGCACTCTATGTCGCTGTCCAGCGCGTTCAGAGTGCCGCCGGGAAAAACGTACACATTGGGCATAAAAGGGTTCGTTCCATGCCGACGGACCATGAAGACGGCGATCCCACCCTCGGCGCGGTCGCGCAACAACACGACAGCCGCCGCCGGCCGTGGCGTTACCGGAGCGGGGATTGACACTGGTTCATTTCCTTGTCGCCACCAACCCACACGGACGAGCGGGACGCTCGCGCTCCGAGTCGATTTCGCAAACAGAGTGGCAATTCAGGCTCCCACCGGCAGTAAAGCCACGCCATGCCGCTCGGCCAGCAGCACGGTATTCGCCATAAGCATGGCCGTGGTGACCGGTCCCACGCCCCCCGGCACCGGGGTGACGCCGCTCACCTTGTCCATTACCGCCGCGGTATCAACGTCACCACACATACCACCATCTTCTGGATCTTCGTTGATCCCAACATCTATCACCAGAGCGCCCTCACCCACATGGTCAGCCCCGATTGCCCGCGCCCGGCCGATCGCCACCACGAGAATCTCCGCTCGGCGGGTCTCTTCGACTAAATCCGCCGTGGCGATCCCGCATACGGTCACGGTAGCTTCGCGAGCGATTAGAATCTGCGCCAATGGCCTGCCGATTGTCGTGCTCCCATTCACCACAACTACCTTTCGCCCACGGACGTCAGGCAGGCGATCCTCGATTAGCGCGAGGACGGCAGCCGGGGTGCAGGGCACGACCGCTGGTTCGTCCAGGGCGAGCCTGCCGAGGTTCAGCGCGGTCTGGCCCTCTACATCCTTATCGGCGCAGAGATGCTTGCCGGTCAGCTGGCGTAAGGCGAAGGGCATGGGATTTTGCAGGAGGACGCCATGCACGGCGGGATCGTTGTTCAGACCGTGCAGCAGCTGAAGCACATCCTGTTGAGCATTCTCCAGGGGAACGGGGATGGTGCGGAGACCGATCCCGGCGCGACGAGCGCTCTGCTCGATGGCGCGTCGGTAGCTGGCGGCATCGGCATGATTGCCCAAATGGACCACGGCAAGGGTAGGCTCGATACCCCTGGCTCGTAGCGCGGCCGCGCTCACGGCGGCGCCCGCTTCAATCTTTCGGGCCACTGCGCGCCCTGAAATCAGCCGATAATCGGCTCCCGAGTCCGTCATCCACACCTGGCCTTACTGGGAGATTTACGCGGCCGAGCCTTGGGCGGGGCCACCTCCAGTATACTCGGGGTGCTTACCTCGCGGCGCGGCGCAAGGCCAGAAACAAGGCCTGTGCGCCGGTCAGGGCAATGCACAGGGCAATGGTGAGGTCGACGCCAAGATGAGGGGATCGGGTGACCACGTGCCCTTGCGCCCAGGGCCCCAGGGCGCCGCCAATCTGTGATGCGCACAGGACGAGAGTGGAGACGTGACCGGAGGCGGGAGGGTAGAGGCCGGCCGCCGCGCCGAGATTGAGCGGATAAATGGGACCGAGGCAGAGCCCGACCAAGAACGCGGCGAGAATCTGCACATGGGCCTCGGGCGCGAGCAAAAACAGCAGGGCCGCGGGCGCCGCCACTGCTCCGCAGGCCAGAATCAGATGGTCGCCGAGCCAACCGCGCGGCCGAAGTGCCGCCGCTAAACTGCCGACGCAGAGCGCCAGCCAGAAGGCCGCCGTCGCGGCCGAGGCCAGGTTGATGCCGGGATTGGTGGTTGCTCGCACATAGGTGTAGGCCCAGGAACCAAAGCCTACCTCCGCCGCCAGGTACAGAAAGCTCACCAGGGCAAGCAGGAATGCGGCAGGCCAGATGCCGGGTGGGATGGGGGCAACCAGAGTGCGGTGGGTTGCCTGAGGCGGCGGGAGCGGCGCCACTATGAAGAGCACCAGAGGTGCCAGCAGGGTGAACGCGAAGACGAGGAACACCGGTCGGTAATCGTGGAGAGCGTCCAGGGCCCATCCCGCGCATAATGGGCCAAGAAAGGCTCCGGCGCCAAAGCCCATATTAATGATCGACAAAGCCCTCCCTTCGTGCCCGTCGGCTCCTCGACTGAGCAGGACCGGGCTGCCGACCGCGCTCACGCCAACCCCTACCCCGGCCAGAAAAAGTGCCACAATCGCGAACGGGAGATTGCTCGCCAGGGGGAGCGCGGCAAAGCCAAGCAATGAAGCGAGACTGCCGGCGATCAGGAGCGGGCGGGGCGATCGATGGTCAAAGAGCGGTCCCACGATCAGCGTAGCGACCAACGAGCCGATATACTCGCCCGCCACCAGGAGACCCAGGCTGCCCAGGGGTGCATGGAGATGGGTGTGCATGGCGGGGAGGGATGGACCTACGGCGCCTAGCCCCAGCCCGACCGCGAACGCGCCCAGGACGAAGGCCCACACCGCCCATGACGCGCGCCAGGCAGACGGCGGGTGTGCTTGAGGATTCCGCGACGCGACGCTTGGTGAAGCGATCTTACAGTCCGCCTTCCGACGCGAACGGGGAGCGGCCCGCCTCCTCCAGGGCGTCCTCTACCGTAAACGGTTCAAGAGTCCAGCCGTCTTCGCCGGCGCGCTCGAGCATCTGAGCAAGCTGAAGCCGCGCCTCTTCCTCGTTGAAGAATACCAAAATCTTGCCGGCGCCATCGCGCGCCCATTCCCCGTCACCACTCATCAGCGCCCACCGGTCCTGCATTGTCGTCTCCTCGCTCATAGGTCCCCAATCGTCCTACCGCCATGGTAACGAAGATCGCCCTCCGCACGGGCCGCCTCGAAGGGCCGGGTCGGTAGTGCCGCTGCCAGGGGGAGTGAAGCGGCGCATCCGATGGCGACCGATGGGAGTTGGCAGAATGCCGGCGGCCGGGGACCGCGGTCTGCTGGGAGGAGCAAGGCGGCAAGCCGGACGCTCCTATGTCAATAGGGTGGGTGAACTAGGCAGCTTCCAGGGAAGGGGAGGTCTGCTGCAGGTCGAGGCAGGTCTGCCACAACCGCCAAATGGAGCGAATAATATAGCGCTTGAGGGCGCGCAGGGCCTC
>JAICHN010000166.1 GCA_025924845.1 Chloroflexota bacterium
CAAGGCTTACGTCTACGCAAGCCTTGACCGACGGCATCAGCTAAAAGCCCTTCACGCTTCTCCTCTTCGTAGAGGCGCTCGGTCACAAACTCCTTGAGCAGCGTTTGGTAGCCCTTATGCCTTCGGTGGGCCAACACTTTGATCCGCTCAAGCGTATGTTCATCGAAGTAAAAACCACGAAAATCAGCGTACTACTCTTGGCCGGCTGCCCGACGCAGTTCCTTGACGAGCAGAAACAGATGGAGCAGGTCGGTCGGTGAGAGTACGAATGCGAAATGCCTGTAAAAGGCGCTTGCCGCTTCATCCTTCGCATGGACGGCAAAGGCGCGAATACCCGCTATATCGGCAGCTTGCATAGTGCGGCGCATAGCATCTTTAAGCATGCCCGCGCCCACGCCCCTGCCCTGCCGGTGCAAGCTGACGCCAAGGCGGGCAAGCAGCATGATCGGCACGGGATGATGCGCCAACCCTTTCGTCAGCTGTCCCGGCGCCTCCTCGAAGGCCACTTCGCCGACGGCAAGGGTATAGAAGCCAACCACGACATCATCGGCTAAGCCGACATAGGTTTGCGAGGCATTTGCCTGTTGGTTCGACAAGGCAAAGCGCAACAATGTCATGACAAAACGACCCTGTATGCTACCGTGGTAGGAGGAGATAGGCCATTTCCGCCGCCTTTGCTGAAAACGGTAAAGTAGTAGGTGCGTGGTAGTAGGCCGCTCGACGTTCCTCGTGCTCGCGTGCCGAGAGCCGGCCGCCGCCACAGAGGGAGAAACCGTTGACCGCCTACAGGAAAAAGCTGATCGAGGTCGCCCTGCCCCTTGAGGCGATCAATGTGGAGTCCGCCCGCGAGAAGAGCATCCGGCATGGTCACCCCTCCACCCTGCACCTGTGGTGGGCGCGGCAGTTCGTGTTGCATGCCGCGGAACAATCGGCGCGCCCGTACAACGTGGGGATCCCGAAAAGGCTGGCAGGGGTGAACGATACAGGCAGTGTCTCAGCCTTATAAATTACGCGTGCTCAATTAGTGGTTGTCTAATTAGAACAAATATTCCATAATTAGCGAAGTAGCGAGATTGTGTTGGCCTTTTAAGGGGCCGGAGAATGTTTAGGTTCCTCGCGCTAAGGGATAGGTGTCGGATGGGAAGCCCATCCACTATTGCGGCTTTCCGGGCATCATGCGCCAGGAGTATTGTAGGAGCCATATCCCGCCGAACGTATGAGAGTACGCCACTGTGAGCGACCGAGGGATTCTTACACGCAGTCAGGTCGAGGGTAGGAAACGCTATATGCAAGGCATGTCGAGTAAAGGCCGAAGCCGTAAAGGAATGCCTTCGAGAAACCGCTGCTCAACATGCATGGGAAACCAGTTGCTTCATTCGTCTGTCCCGGTCATCCCCTGCTGGACTCCGTGATCGACCTGATCCGCGAACGGCATCGCGACCTGCTCAAACGGGGCGCCGTGCTGGTGGATCCCACCGATGTGGGCGTCGAGGTACGCGTGCTGTTCTATCTGGAGCATGCGATCCAGGATGCGCGTACCAATGGGGGCGGCAACCGATGCGTCATCTCACGTCGCCTGCAATTCGTGGAGATAGATGCAACAGGACAGGCCCGGGCGGGCGGCTACGCACCCTATCTCGATTACCGTCCGCTACGCGAGGGTGAACGCGAACTGCTTGAAGGCGCGCTCGACGCCGAATGGCTGCGCGGAGACCTTGAACAGCAGGCCATGCGCCACGCCATCCAACACCTGGTGCCGCGACACTTTGACGAGGTCAAGCAACGGAAGGAGGCATTGGTCGAGCGGACAGCAGCTGCCGTGGAGGAACGCCTGACCAAGGAGATCAACTACTGGGACCTGCGGGCCCAGGAACTGAAGTTGCAGGAAGAAGCGGGACGCACGCCGAAACTCAACTCTGTTCGGGCCCAGCAGCGGGCCACCGACCTCGAGGCACGGATGCAGAAACGATTGGCCGAACTGGAACAAGAGCGGCATCTGGCCCCCGCCTCTCCAGTAGTGATCGGCGGCGCGCTGGTCATCCCGGCCGGATTACTGGCCCAATTGCACGGCACACTCTCGGATCACGCACAAGGCGCTCATGACACGGCACGGAGCGAGTTACTGGCCATGGCCGCCGTGATGCGGGCGGAACGAAGCCTGGGTTTTGAACCGCGCGATGTAAGTGCCGAGAAGGTCGGCTACGACGTGGAGTCACGGATTCCCAATACGGGCAGGATCCGCTTTATCGAGGTGAAAGGCCGTATCGCGGGCGCTCGCACCGTGACGCTCACCCGCAACGAGATCCTCACCGCGCTCAACAAGCCGGACGACTACATTCTTGCCCTGGTGGAGATCGACGGTGAGCGGGCGAACCCACCGCGCTACTTGCGTACTCCCGTCCACCGCGAACCGGATTTCAGCGCGGTCAGCGTGAATTACGACCTCGGTGCGCTAATGGGGCAGACCAGCGAGTCCGCGTGAGGCGGAAACTGCTGTAATTCACCACTGCGTCCCAGCCCCTCACGCGGGCAGGAGCGCCAGCGGCCGAACCGGTGAGCCGGTGGCGCCCACCAGTTTGAGCGGCACGCACAGGAACACGAACTCATAGGCACGGCGGGCGGCCAGTTCCTCCAAGTTCAGATTCTCGATGATATAGATCCCATAGCGCACCAGGAGCAGCACGTGCCCCGGCAACGTGGTGCCGGTGGTTGGGTCGGTGTAGCCGAACCGATCCCACGCGAAGTTATCGCAGCCTACCGCCCGCGCCTGTCGATCCGCCATCCATTGAGATGCCGCCGCGGAGCCGCCCGCTGCCTGCTGGTATCGCTCCGCGTCATCCCAGTAGCGGCCATAGCCGGTTCGCACCAGCACCACATCACCAGGGTGGAGTGCAGTGCCCTGCCGCTGAGCGCAGGCCTCCAGATCCTCGGGCGAGATCAGGGAGTGGGCCGGCAGCACGTCCCCGGTCGGATCGGCGAGGTCCAGCAGCACGCCGCGCCCGACCAGCGGCGGCACCGTCTCCACGCCGGCCTGCGTGAAGCCGGTTGATGTCTGGATCGCCGACGTGATCGCCACGTCGCCGCATAGATGCATCGACTCGGCCTGATGGGATAGGGCATCGATGTGCGTGCCGGAGTGCTCGACGGCGACGATCAGCCCCGAGGCGCTGGTGCGCGCCTCGCCCGATCCCGGCTCGTGCCTACGGTGCAGCGTGTAGCTATAGCCGGGCCGGTGGGCCGGTAGGCAAGGCATGTCCGAGGTGCGCGGCTGCTCCAGGTCCACGACGATACTTCCCTGGACGGCATCGATCAGTGCGGCGGTATCCATCTCCGGCTCTTCCCTCCCCTGAAATGCATCAGCGTTAAGTATCGCATGCTCTACCCTGGATTATTCATGTTCCTGGGAGCGCGGGCGAGACGCCCGCGCTCCCAGAGCTTCTCTCGTCATGAAACATGCCGGCTAGAGCCGGCCCCAGACCACACTCCCCGTCGTCCGCAGTTGCAGCATGCCCTCCGTACTCCACGGCCGCACCAGGTCGCGTACCTGCTGGTCGAGCGTCGCATCCGCCGGCGCCATGCGCTCCAGGGAGAATGCCGATCGGGAGTGGAAGGAGCCTACGTAGTCCTCGATAGACTGCTTGAAGGGAACCGGATCGGATTCACGTCGCCCTTGTTCATGGAAGAGTTGCCTTCGCTCCAGCTCGGCGACCAGATCGGGGCGCCGTTGCTCACGTCCCGGCTCGTAGCGCCGTAACAGTTCGCGTACGCCGTCCTGCCAGGGCGTGGGCGCGATGCCGCGCCGCACGACGGCAATGACGCCGCCGGGACTGAGGAGGGACTCAAAGCGCGGGAAGGCCACGTCCCAGTCCAGCCAGTGCAGACTCGACCCGCCCATAATCAAGGCATAGGGCGGGTCAAGCGGCGCCGTTTCAGCCGCCCCCAGGATCCAGCGCAGGGCAGGATGATCCCCACCGGGGAGCACCCTGCCTCGGGCCATCATCTGCTCCGAGCGGTCCAGGGCATCGACGCGCTCGACCTGCCCCACCAGCCGGCGCGCCAGTTCGCCCGTCCCGGTGCCGACATCGAGCACGGTGCGCGGGGGTACGTCGGCCAGTTCGGCCAGCGTCTCAATGACCGCCGGAGGATAGGGCGGACGCAGATGGTAGTGATCCACCACGCTCGGATCCTGGAATGCGGCGGCGCGTTCGGCTGCCCAACGAGCCGGCTTGCCGTTGAGGTGATTCGGGTCCATCCGGTCTCCCTACTAGACTTGCTGTAGCAGTATTGGTCGGCGCGGCCTACAGGTTCCTCGTGGCGAGCACCTCAAGCGCTGGAGTGCGGTCGCCCGTATTATTGATCATACGCGGCGCCTTGAGGGTGATCAGGGTAAAGCCGTGCTCCTCATAGAGCGCCATGATCCGCTCCGTGGCCTGGTTGGAGAGCACCACGGGGCCCGGATGTTCGGCCAACCACCCGGCCAGCCGCTGCTGATCCTTCCAGGCGAAACCCTCCTGCGCATAGCTGGTGAACTCCACGTCATAGGGCGGGTCGGCATAGATGAAGTCCTCGCGATCCGGGTTGAGCCGATCGAAGTGGGTGGAGGTGAACTGCCAGCCCGCGAGGTGCGGGCGGAAGGCGCCGAAGTCACGGGTATAGTTGATCGTCTTATACTTGCCGAAGGGCACGTTGAAATGGCCGGACCTGTTGAAGCGGCACAGTCCGTTGTAGCAGGTACGATTCAGATAGTAGAATAATTCCGCCGCCTCGGGCGTCTCGGCTCGGCCCCCCTCGATCAAATCATTGAAGCGCTGCCGGCAGGCGTAAAATGCACCCACGGCGTTCTCCAGGGCTCGGTCGATCACCAAACCCGCCTGCAGTTGACGATAGAAATTGATCACATGGGGGTTTACGTCGTTGAGCAGGGCTCGCCGCGGCAGCAGGCCCAGGGTGACGGCCAGGCCGCCGCAAAAGGGCTCGACCAGACGCCGATGTCGGTGCCGTTCCCAGATCGGCAGGAGGTGCGGGACGAGCCACCGCTTACCGCCGGCCCACTTGAGGGGCGGGGGCAGGTAGCCTGCTGTGAACGATTGAGCAAGGAGTACATTGTCCCGAATGTCTACCAGCGCCTGCGCCATGGGATCAGAAGGCATAAATAGCGTCATTCATATTGTCTTTATAGCTCAAAATCGCTTCCCTCGCCAGGGCCGAGGTGTACCATTGGCCGCGGGCCAAGTGCGGTTGCCGATCCTTATTGCGGCATTGGCACAGTTCAGATGGAGAATACCAATGCGCAAGCGTCCATCCTCTCGGCTTCTCGTGCTCGATGAAGCGAACCAGGTATTGCTGTTCCGTTTTCTCTTCCAGCGGGGCGCGCTCGCCGGGCAAACCTACTGGGCGACGCCGGGCGGCGCCTTAGAAGAGGGTGAAAGTTTTGAGCAAGCAGCCCTTCGTGAGCTATGGGAGGAAACGGGTCTCGCCGTGGATACGGTGGGTGAACCGATCGGGGATAGCGAGTTCGTCCTCCAATTACTGGATGGAACAGAGGTTCTGGCGCGGGAGCGCTTCTTCATTGTCCACGCCCCGAAGTTCGAGCTTTCACGGGCCGGTTGGACCGTCGACGAACTTGAGGTGATGGCGGAACATCGATGGTGGTCAGTCGATCAGCTTACATCAACCGCTGACGTGATCTTTCCCGAGAACCTGATCGGTCTACTGGCACGGGTGGGCGTGGAAGCCTAAGTCTCCGTGCCGGCATGATGATCGGGGATAGGGAGGGCCGGGGTCGAAAGCGACCGCGGCTGCGCCGTCCATTCGTGGAAACGATGCCGACCGGCTTCGCGGCCACGACGATAGGAGCGCGGCCTCGACCACAGCGGTGATGCCCGCCCGGTAGCCGCCCCGGCGAACATCCCCTTGAGCATGCGCTGGTACACTTCAGGCATGGGGTGCGGTTTATCATGGCGATCGCCGCATGATCCGGCCAGGGCAAGACGAGGAGGGTTCCAAGCCGATGAGCGCGCCTGCGTTACAGGTCGGTAAGGCCACGCTGCGCCTACGACAAGGAAACATCGTGAGCGTGCCGGCGGATGCCATCGTCAATGCCGCGAACCGTAGATTGGCGGGCGGCGGGGGCGTCGATGGGGCGATTCACCGAGCCGGGGGCCCTTCGATCATGGCGGAGTGCCGGAAGATCGGGCATTGTCCCACCGGCGGCGCCGTCATTACCGGCGCCGGCGATTTACCCGCCCGCTATGTCATTCATGCCGTGGCGCCGGTGTATGATGACGGCGCGCACGGCGAGCCGGATCTGCTCCGCGGCGCCTATGCGGCGAGCCTTGCCCTGGCCGAGTCGCATGACCTGGGCAGCATGACCTTTCCCTCGCTGGGGACGGGCGCGTACCGCTATCCCATACTCGACGCCGCCCAGATCGCCCTGAAGACCGTGGCGGCGCACCTGCGCGGCGCTACCGGCCTGCGTGAGGTCACCTTCGTGCTGTTCAGCGGTCCAGATCTTGCTGTCTATGCCGCCGCGTTGGACCAGCTGCGCAGTTGAGTCCACCTCCCTGCCGGACCCTTCGCTTACTCCCCCTCCAGGTAGATAAAGCATTCACCCAGGTCGGGCACGGCTGCCACCTCCGCGCGGCCCGCCGCGACCAACCGTTCCAGTCCGCCGCGCACCAGGGCCGGACTCAGGCCCAGGTGTTTAGCCAGGGGGCCGGGCAGCGCGTAGACGGCATGCGGCAGATAGGCAGCCAGCAGGGTATCGATCGCCTCGGAGGTGTCCAGGGCGCGCGCCGCCTCGGTTGCCTCGGGGTAGCGTACCGTGGTCAGAGCATGGCGCATATCCTGGTCCTCGGTCGAGAATACCTTGGCGAGGAGGAGCAGGGCATCGAGTTCGGCTACTGCCTTGAGGAAAGCCGCCCGTTGCACCTTTCCCGTGGGGAAGCCGGCCGCCTTACGCAACTCACCTGTACCCAGCACGCCGCCTTCTTCCTGGAGGGCGCGCGCGATCCGCATCGCACCCTCGGAGAGGCCGCCGCTTTGATAGATCTGTTCCGGCGATCGCGGCTCACCGCGCAGACGGAGCACGGCGGGGAGCAGCGCCCAGGAGACAAGGGTGGGACGCCCGCGGACAATCGCCGTATAGAACGCGGCTTCACGGCGGCCCAACTCCCAGCGCCAGGTATAGACATGACCGGATGGGCTGTCCCAACTTGAGTCCGATTTGGTGGTCGGATCGCCGGTGTAGGCATGCAAGAGATCCGGCAGTTCGGGCGAGACCGGATAGAGGGTGGCGACGCCCAGCCGTTCGATCAGGGCGGTCGCGGCGACCGGATCGGGAACGCGAGTCTGGGTCGATTGGCCCCAATTGACCAAACGGCGCGCCGTAAGCTGTTGTGCATCCCGCGGCATGTATCCGTCCTTTCACTTGCGCCTATGTCCCTTCAGTGTAGTGGGACCGTACGCCGTTTTCTGGGTAGTACGACGATAGCTATAGGCGGCAACCGGGGACTGCGGTCCCCTGGTAGGGACGAGGGCGACTGCGGTCGCGAGGGGTGCCGCGAGGGCGATGCACTGGGCCACACCCGGCCGCAGCCGTTCGTCCCTGCCTCGCGACCGCAGTCGCGGGTCCCGTTGCCACACCCGGCCCCACCCGGAGGTTTCAGGTGCTCTATGCGTCAAAGACGAATTATCTATATTGACAGTTACAGTGACACTGTCTATACTGAGCGACATGGACGAGAACGAGGACGGGCTGACCATCGAGGAACTGGCGGCGGAAGTGGGGCTGTCGGTGCGTGCCGTGCGCTTCTATATCACCGAGAAGCTGCTTCCTCCGTTGGGATCGCGGGGCAAGGGGGCGGTCTGGGGTGAGGATCACCTGCTGCGGCTGCGCTTGATCCGCGGACTGACTGAACGGCGCCTGACCCTGGCCGAAATCAGGGATCGTCTGGCCAATCTGTCGACGGCGGATGTGCGCGCCCTGCTGGCAGAGGAGGGCCGGCAGTCACAAGCGCTCGCTCGCACCCTTCGCGAACCCTCGGCCAAGGAGTACCTGGCTACGCTGCTTCGTCAGGCCCGGGCGGCCCGTGCCCCCACTCCTCCGTCGGCGCCCTCCGCCCTATCGCCCGGCGCGCCCACCGCTCCGACGCCGGTCTCCGGTGCTCCGGTCCCGCCGGCGGAAGGCGCGCCGTTTGATGCCGCTCCCGGTTGGTACGCCCGAACGGCGCCAGGGCAGGGAGCCGTGCCCACCTCACGGGCGGCGGGCCCGCCGAGCGGCGCCTTCGCCGCCCGGTCTGCTTTGCCGCGGCACAAGGCCGTCGAAAGCGCCGCGGGCTATGCGGAAGCAGTTCAATCCGACGGGTCGAATCGCTGGGTGCGGCACCAGTTGGCGCCGGGGGTGGAGCTACATGTGCGGGAGGATGCATTGCCCTCGCAACGCCCCTTGATTGATCGGTTGTTGGCCGCCGCCCAGTCGGCGAGCGGCGACGAGGCGGAGTCCCGGTCGGGGCTCGAAAGGAACGAATGATGGCTATCAACGGCGTGTCTCAACCATCGAGCCCCGGCGCTGGGGGCGTCCGCTTGACCGTTACCCCGGAACGTCGCCTGCTGCCAGCGGCGGGCGGCTCCTGGCAAATTCTCTTCACGCTCAAGGTGGACAAGATACCGGACACCGCCATACGCGACCGGATGCCGGTGAGCCTGGCCCTGGTGGTCGATCGGAGCGGTTCCATGCAGGGCGAGAAGCTCGAAACGGCGAAGCGGGCGGTCTCCGCCGTGCTCGCCCGCCTGGAGGAACGAGATCGCGCGGCGGTGGTGATATTCGACCACCAGGTGGAGGTGCTGCAAGCCCCCGCTCCGGTTACCGCCGCGCTCCGCGCCGCCATTCGCGAGTCGCTGACCAAGGTCCAGGCGCGGGGTAACACCGCCCTGCACGAGGGTTGGCTTACCGGATGCACGGCCATCTGTCCCGCCGGCGGGACGGATGGGCATGCCGATCGGGTGACGCGCTGCTTCTTGCTGACCGATGGACAGGCCAACGAAGGTTTGACCGATCCCGAGACCATCGCGACCCAGGCGGCGGATGTTCTTTCCCGAACCGGCGTGGGTACCAGCACCTTTGGCATTGGGGACTACAATGAGCACTTGCTGGCTCCGCTCGCCACGGCCGGGGGCGGTGACTTTCATCACCTCCGTACCTCGGCTGAAATCGCCAACACGTTTGTGGGCGAACTGGGTGAGTTGCTCGCGATTGCCGTGCGGCGGGTCCGCCTGGAAGTAGAGCTGGATCCCGGCATGCCGCTGCAGGTGATCAGCGAGTATGGGCTGCAGCCGGACGCCGCCCCCACTCGCTGGTCGATCGCGATCGGCGATTTATTGGCCGATGAGGAACGCCGGGTGGTCGTTCGCTGTGCGGTGCCGCCGCTCGTGGACCGTTCGAGCCGGCGGATCCGGGCGCGGGTCGCCTGGGAGGCGTCCGGCTCCGCGCAAAGCGGCCCCTGGCAAGAGGTCTCCGGCACCTATGCCGATCCCGCGGCCTTTGCCGCTGAAACGCCCGAGCCGGAGGTGAGCAATTGGGCCGGGCTGCACGGAGCCTACCGCGCCCAGCACGAGGCGAGTCGCCTGGCACACCAGGGAAACATGCCGGGCGCCATGAGTGCGCTAAGGGCCGCCGCCTCGGCCGTACCGCCCGCCGCTCCCATGGCGGCGGCTATCCTGGCCGAGTTGAGCGAGACGGAGCATCACCTGGATGACAAGAACATGCTGTACAATGCGATACGACAGAGCAAGGGTAAACGGGATCTCCGCCAACCGTAAGTGCCTATTGCCCCAACAGGCTCTCGCGGTCGGCGTAGTTTAATGCTCGCGGGCCTGCGACTGTGGTCGCAAGGTAGGGACGAACGGCTGCGGCCGGGTGGGCGGCGAGACCTGCGACTGCGGTCGCAAGGTAGGGACGAACGGCTGCGGCCGGGTGTTAGACGCTACCAGGTCAAAGAAGGTCGCATCATCCCGCACTAGGAACTGGGCACCCGGCCGCAGCCGTCGTATCCTGCCTTCCGCCCGTAGCC
>JAICHN010000167.1 GCA_025924845.1 Chloroflexota bacterium
CCGCGCCTCGCCTGCTATGTTGGATCGGAGTCCACAAGTAGCGGCAATGCCTAGAGGAGGAAGCGGTCACCATGGATTTGATCATTGTCCGTCACGGCCAATCTACCGGGAACATCACCACGAATGATGTGCCGGACGGCGAACTGACGCCGCTGGGGCGCCGACAGGCGCGAGAGGTCGCGGCGCGACTGGCCGGGGATGGGCTAACTCATGTGTTGAGCAGTCCGTTGATCCGGGCCCTGGCCACGGCAAGCGCCATTGCCGAGGCGGCGAACATCGATCGGATCCAGGTGTGGCCGGAGTTGCAAGAGCATCGCACCAGTGTCCATCGCGGCTTCGGCCAGGCCGATCTGCTGCGCGATTTCCCGCGCGCGGCCTTTGCCCCCGGCGGCGAAACCGACGGTTGGGATCATGGCGGTGAGACCTACGAGACGGCCACGGAACGCGCGCACACGGCCATTGCCACGATCCGGGAGCGCTTCGCGGCGAGCGATCGGGTAGCGATCGCCACGCATGGTACGTTCGCCAGTTACCTGATGCGCGCCATCCTGCACATACCCCCATCGCTGTCGGTGTGGTTCACCATGTACAACTGCGAGGTCACCAGGGTACGCTTCGCAAAGCCTCCGTTGCCCGCCGGCCCCCCTTTCGAGTGCGCCGACGCGGAAGTTCTGTGCGTAAATGACGTGTCACACCTCAGCGAAGTGTCCTGACCCTCGCCTCACAGCCTCCGGGGTAACCAGTGAAAGTGGCCGGTTCGCCCGGAGAATCGGATGGATGGCCGCGGACCTGGGAGCGCGTACGCGCCGAATCGACCCGCGGTCGGGCATCCTCGATAGCTCCTGTTACATCTGCGGGGTTTGGTGCGTCAGTGTTATGAGACGTGGTGACTGAGGAACGTGAAGGATGGATGAGCAGGGCTGGCTGGCTGAGCGATTCGAGAAGCATCGCCTCTATCTACGGGGTGTGGCTTTTCGGATGCTTGGTTCCATACATGAGGCCGAGGACGCCGTACAGGAAGCATGGCTTCGGCTCAGTCGCTCCGACACGACCGGCGTAGAGAACCTGCGCGGTTGGCTGACGACAGTAATCGGGCGAATATGCCTGGATATGCTGCGCGCCCGGGCCTCGCGGCGTGAGCATTCCCTCGACGTCCACCTGCCCGATCCGGTCGTGAGCGCGGTGAACAGGGTCGAACCTGAGCAGGAAGCATTACTGGCCGAGTCGGTTGGTGTCGCACTGTACGTCGTGCTGGACACGCTGGCCCCGGCCGAGCGGATCGCATTCGTCCTACATGATGTGTTCGCCGTTTCCTTCGAGGAGATCGGGGCCATACTGGGGCGTACCGCGAATGCCGCAAAGCAGCTTGCCGCCCGCGCCCGCCGCCGGGTGCAAGGAGCGGATGCAGTCCCCGATGCGGATCTGGGCCGCCAACACGCGGTGGTCGACGCATTCTTCGCGGCGGCGCGGCGCGGTGATTTCGACGCACTGGTCTCGCTGCTTGACCCGAACGTCACGCTGCGAGCCGACGGCGGGGCCGCGCCTTTAGGGATCTCCGGTATGGTGCGCGGTGCGACAGAGGTGGCAAGTCGGGCGCTGATGGGTGCGCAACCTGCCGCACGTGTGCATCGGGCCCTGGTGAACGGCTCCGCCGGGGTGGTCATCACTATCGATGATCGGCCAGTGTCGATCATGGGTTTCACCGTCACCAAGGGGGTGATAGTCGCTATCCATGCCCTCGCCGACCCCGACCGGCTCAGTCGGCTCGACTTGCCGGTCAACCTCAGCGCCTGAGATCGCGGCCCGGCGTGCCGACCCTCTCGCCGACCGGTTAGCCGAACCCTAGTCCGAATGGACCGTACCGATCAACTCCACGTCGCGCCTGCCGGCTCCTTGATCGTGACGTTGATCCGATTGAAAAAGTTGGTGGTGGCAATCGTGAGGATGATGGCCGCCAGTTCCTGCTCATTGTAGTGGGCCGCGGCCGCCTCCCAGATCTCGTCCGGCACCTGGTCGCCGCGATCGCTGAGCCGAGTCGCGGCCTCGGTCAGAGCCAGCGCCGCCCGCTCGGCGTCGGTGAAGAAGGGCGCCTCCCGCCACGCCGCTACCGCAAACAGCCGTTCGTCGGTCTCGCCCGCCTTCTTTGCCGAGGCGACTCCCCCGTACACACAGGCGCTGCAGCCATTGATCTGGCTCGCCCGCAAGTGTACAAGCTCAAGAGTCCGCCGCGGCGCCCCGCCCTGGTATATGGCCTTGATGAGGCTCTGTATCGCGGCCATCGTGTCGGGAAAAATTAGGGCGGGGTTATTCATTCTTGCTTGCATGATCTGTTCTCCTTCGCTGTTGTCTAACGGCGGCTCGCTTTGCACCGTCACTTTTATGACGGATCAAATCGACTCGATGTAACACGGCACGAGCGAGAGTGAGGCAGGCCACGGCGAGCCGACAGCCGAAGCGCCGCCTCCAGGGTTCCCCACGGTCCAGGAAACACAGTTGAACCACCTACTTCCTGGTATCCCATCTGGCCATGACGCTCTTCCTGATACACTCATAGGCGCCGGGAAAGGAAACAAGGAGAGGGAATGCGGGCCATACGGATGCACGGCACCGGCGACCCATGGGTGCTGAAGAGCGAGGAAGTACCCATCCCGGAGGCAGGTCGGAACGAGGTGCTGATCCGGCTGCGCGCTGCCGCCGTCAACCGAATCGATCTCCTCCTTCGCGAGGGGCGCACGCCGATCGGTAAGGGCATGCCCCACATCCTGGGCACCGATGGAGCGGGCGCCGTGGTCCGGGGCGGCGGTGGGGACGCTCGGTCGGGTGACAGAGTGCTGGTGACCGGCGACACCCTGGGCAGGCTCCGCGACGGGACGTATGCCGAATATGTGATCGTGCCGAACTCGATGGTGATTCCCATCCCCGCCGAGATGCGCTATGAAGACGCCGTTGCCATGGGCACGTCAAGCCTCGCGGCATGGCAGGCCCTGGTCGACCGCGCTGACCTGATGCCCGGCCAGTGGGTGCTCATCCACGCGGCGGGAAGCGGCGTGGGCGCGTCGGCCATTCAGATCGCCAAGCTCCTGGGGGCCAGGGTGATCGCCACCGCGGGAGCGGACGCCAAGCTGGAGTACGCCCGTGAGTTGAGCGCCGATGCGGTGTTCAATTACGGACGTGGTGATTTCGCGGCGCAAGTGAGGAGTGTGACGAATAATCGCGGCGTGGACGTGGTGATCGACACAGTGGGCGGCGAGATTTTTCGGCGCAGCCTGGAATGCCTGGCCATGGGCGGCAAACTCGTTGCCGTGGGCATGGTGGGCGGAGCCGAGGTGCAAGTCGACCTACGAAAGATTATTCCGCGCGGGATCAGTGTGGTCGGTGTGAACCCCGGATCGCTGCCGCCCTACCAAGCGGCGGATCGTTATCGTCAGATCCACCAATTGGTCCTGCAAGGCCGCCTCCACCCCGTGATCGATCGAATTCTCCCGCTCGCCAAGGCCGCCGAGGCCCATCACCTACTCACGCAACGGCAAAACTTCGGCAAGATCATCCTCCGGACCTAAACCATGGGCATGAGGATGCACATGATGCGCGTGCGCCATATGCCCGACCAGAAGGCGCGAAAGGGCACGCTACGTCGTGTGGGCCGGTCGTTCGTGCCTTACTGGCGGCGGACTGGCCTGGTAATCGTGGCGATCGTGGCGAACGCGGGTCTGGGCCTGGTCAATCCGTTGGTTCTGGGTCTGGTGATCGATCAGGCGATCGCCCATAAGGACCTTGCTGGTCAAAAGCTTCGGCAGACAGGCCGCGGAAACCGAGCGCTTTATCGAGGCAAACGAGCGGTTGCGACGACTGCAAGTGCGCCAGAGCATGGTGGGGCGTTGGTTTGCCATGCTGATCCAGACCTTCTTCGCCATCGCCCCGGCCTTGATCTACTATTTCGGCGGGCGTCAGATCATCGGCGGCTCGCTCACCATCGGCGCTCTGGTGGCCTTCACCAGTCTGCAGAACCGCCTGTTCATTCCCCTGGGCGCCCTACTCAACGTGAATATCGATCTTCAAGGCGCGCTCGCCTTGTTGGATCGTATCTTCGAGTACCTGGATCTTCCGATCGAGATCGAGGACCGCCCCGGCGCCGTCTACCTGGCGGAGGTTGAGGGCTTTATTCGCTATCGGCACGCCGCGTTCCGCTACGACGCCGAGCACCCGGTCCTGGAGGATATCGATTTCGAGGCCAGGCCCGGCCAGTTGATTGCCCTGGTCGGACCGAGCGGGGCAGGCAAGACCACTATGATCTACCTTCTGCCGCGCCTCTACGACATGCTGTCCGGCAGCGTAGAGATCGACGGCCACGATGTCCGTGATATCCGTCTGGAAAGCCTGGGCAAGCTAATCGGCATGGTAACGCAGGAAACCTACGTGCTCCACGCCACGGTGCGACGGAACATCGTCTACGGCCGCCCCGATGCGACTGACGACGAGGTGATCGCCGCCGCGCGCGCCGCCCACATCCACGACCGGATCATGGAACTGCCCGAGGGCTACGAGACGATGGTGGGCGAACGCGGCTATAAGCTCTCGGGCGGCGAAAAACAGCGGCTGGCCATTGCCCGCGTGATCCTCAAGGATCCGCGCATCCTGGTGCTGGACGAGGCAACCAGCTTCCTGGATACATTGTCGGAACGGCTGATCCAGCAGGCGCTGGAACCGTTGATGCGCGGGCGCACCACGGTGGCGATCGCCCATCGCCTCTCCACCATCCTGGCTGCCGACCAGATTTTGGTCATCGAGCGGGGCCGGATCGTGCAGCGGGGCATCCATGCCGAACTGGTGGGACAACCAGGTCTGTATGCTCGCCTGTACGAGGAGCAATTCGGCGACGGCGCGTCACGACCCGGCGAGAGCGGCTCGGTGATCGGGCCGGATGGGGCGGTAATCCCGGTGGCGATCTGACGGAATACATTTCGGTGACTAAGCGGGTGTAGCAGCACACATATTGACCAGTTGAAAGGCACGCTTTCACCATGAGCCTTGATCTCTGCGTCGGCCTATTCGCCTCATGGCAGGAACTTTTCGATGACGATCCCGAAGAACTCAATGAGTACCGACAGATATTTGTGGACATCAACACTCTTCTCGCAGTTGCCGGTTTTCCAATGCATCAGGAACGTGAGGTGATCGAAGGTACCCTGGACGGGATCGCAGTTCCCTGGTCGTGCGCCGTTGGCCGGCATAGCACGCTTCACGCTTTGCGCCGATTCTACGCTCATGTACTTGACCGCAGGGATAGGGACCGTTTGGGTCACGCCGTGCTGCCCGAGGTCCAGATAGATGGGCGTGCGGCGGATGATCCGCTACTCAAGCGAGCCTATGACGCGGACTCCGATAATGCGTCACCATTTCATGGCTCACACCTCATCCAGCACGCGGACGACTGCGGCTACTACGTACCTGTGGATTTTCCTATGGCGCTCAGTCCAGAGCAGTTTCCCGCGCTCAACGTCTGGAACAGACTACAAAGTAATCTTGGCTCATCGTTCGGGTTGAGCAGAGAATGCCAGGAGGTCGCTACGTTGCTGGAGCTTGATCTGACCCAAGCGGACCTACGTAAGGATGCGATGGGCACTTTCTCGGAGTTGGAAGCAGCCTTGTGTACCCTTCCAAGTAATGAACAGCCAATCTGGTTTCGCGACGGCTACATAACCGAAGCACTTGCTTGCTGGGTACTCTATCATGGAGCCCTAGCCTCGATCCGCACCGGGCTTACCTTGTGCTTCGTCTAAAGCCGGTCGTGCGAGCCGGCGCTCCTGGGCCTAGTTAAAAATCGATATGCCACTCGCTTGTCGCTGAAAACGGCGACGGCATACCACGCACATATCACACATCCAAAGCACCTTGCGGGGCCGTACTTGGTATGAAATAATCAGCCGCAATGGGCTGGAAAACGAGTATTATTGCCGTCAAAGAACGCACGATCAAAGACCTGCTGCAGGATCAGCTGGATGTTTTCTGTCCGACAGGGCAGATCGTCCGCGCTGAGATCGCTTCCTCTAAGGATCTTGACGGCACTATGGCTCTGGCCGAGATAGATGGATGGTGCGTTATTCTCCAGCCCGGAGAAGCAGCGGCAAATGCTGAAGTGCTCGATTCGCTCTCTCTGAAGACACAAGCCGTGGGCATCATGGTGTCGAGCGTAACTTCGCGCTATGCCCTGCGAGTCCACGAGAATGGGCACGAGTGTCGCTTTATCCTGTACAGGGAGGGGACTGTCGATGCGGAGGGCGGACTTCCGCTCAGCGCAGAGGACGGGGTCGAAAGACCAAGCTGGGGTTACGGTGAGGACTGGGCCTTTACTAGCCTGGATCGGCTGACTGGGCTAACCTGGGCCAGGATCGAGGCGCATCCGTTCACAGTGGTCGGACCCGATTTCCCACCACGCTGAGAAGGTATGGCACTGGGCGAACCCATCAATTTGCCCATTAGGTAATCTGTCCCAAATGTACCGTCTTCCATGAGATACCATGGACGCAGGTTGCGCCCATGAACATCCAGAACATCGATGCCATTATCACGTTTCTCACCGTCTACCAAGGACAGGGCAAACTAGGAGATCGTCGCACCTTCGCGCTTCAGTCCCACCATAGTTCCATTGTCGTCTGACCAATGTCACGGGGTGGTCCAGACTCGACGGCCCATTGGCCCTCCGCTTCCGGGTCACCCAGTTCCACAGCCATCCCCTCGGTGAGGAGCGTATGGTTCAAGCCATCGGGATCTGCGGCGAAATCCTGGCCACATTGCTCCACTTCGGCGGCAAATAGCGCGAAGAGGCGAGTGCGTGCGTCTTGCTCTTCTGGAAGTGCTAGCCGCATCAAGGCGGGGCCACTCTGCCCAGCTTCCAGTAGGACGGAAACCGCCGATGCTCTCGCCTGATAGAGGCTATCCACGAATCGTAACGCCTCTCCCGGCATGCCAAAGCGATCAGCTAGGAAGAGATCTGGATGCTCGTTCAACCAGTTGCGAGCCTCAAGCGCAGTACCATATTCCACGGAATCACGCATATCGTTCTCAACCATTCCTAACTCTCAGCATCCTATGCCGAGGGACGGCGCCGACCCAGTCGATTAAGAGAGAAAGAAGTAGTCGTAGACTCAAGCATACACGGACATATCGTACACTTAGACTGGTACACCCACGAAAGATGCCCGGATAAGTAGCGGTGGGCTACTCCACAGTATTTCGGTCATTTGTGCGCTGATTATCATGCCGGAAGATCATCACAGAAAATGGAATCCTCACCTAAAACGTACCTGCTCAATAACCTGGGAACGGGCAGCGATCACACAGCGCTACGGCTCGCTATTCTGCCAGTGCAACCGCGTTGAATACCTGGCCGATGTGCAGTGTGGCGGAGAGCGTCGTAGGCTATGGAGCCCAGTCGAGGTCCCCCTACTGCAAATGATCACATGGGTCATAACCCAACTGCTCTAGACTGACGATCTTCGAGGTTTGCTTATTCCGTTTGAGGAAGCGCGCTACCTCCCGCGCGGACCCGAAGACCGAGCGCCATACGAGGTCATCCTGCGCCAAGGCACGCGAGTTCGGGAGTTCCTGGAAGTCATCAGGCGCCCGTGAGCAGACGATCTGCCCAATGACTTGGTACTTGATCTGGCTACCCATCGGTGTCAGCAGCACCTTGGCACGTGCGCGCATGTCTTTTCCGATACTCCTCTGCTAGTCACCGGAATAGGGTGTGTCTCACCCACGTGCCAGTGTAGCGCCAGTCGGATCCCGTCGTTGCCCTAGGCTGAGGGCTAACGATCCCACTGCCTTGAAGCTGGCGGCCTGAGACAACCAGCTCGATAGGTGGGGATCAGGCGGTTGCCGAGAGCACGGCAGCGGTCGGAGCGGCATGTTCACGGATCAGATCGGCCAAGGCGGGCACGCGGCCAGCATGTCGAGTTCAGCAATGACCTTGTTGGCCAGTGGACCTGGCGCGGGTGGGCGGACATCATGGCGGACTGGGCCAACGCCACCGGGTGGATGCCCGACAGCAGGCCGTCTGGGCACCACCAGTGGAATTACATGGACTTCTACATGGAGAGGCCGCAGGCACCCCTCATCAAGCGCTACCCTGAATGGTCACGTGTAGTCCTTGAACTGATCCGGCGAAAATAGGTCCGGATCTCAACCAATAACGACCGCCTTGCCGGCGCTGAGTGAGGGCGCTAATTAGCTTGAGCGTTCGATGGGGTGCTCACTCGCGAATATCTCTACCTGACTGGGCCAACCCATTCCTATGTCGCACGACGGTATGTTACCTCTACCGAGTGAGAAAGGAATCATCGATGAGCAATGAAGCAGCTATTCTGCGCTTCGCGATTATCGGCTGCGGGGTGATCGGCTCCACGCACGCCGATGCCATCGCCGCCGTGCCTGGGGCGCGGCTGATCGCCGTGGCCGATTCCGTGATGGAGAAGGCGAAGGCACTTGGCGAACGGTGCAAGGTGGCCGTCTACGACGACGCGGCGCGAATGCTGGACCAGGAGAAACCGGACGTGGTGTGCGTCTGCACGCCCAGCGGGATGCACGGCGTCCAGGCGTGCCTGGCCATGCGGGCGGGCGCCCATGTCGTGGTGGAAAAGCCGATGGAGATTACCCTCGGCGCCATCGACGAGATGCTGCACGCCCAGGCCGAGACCGGGCGGAAGATGGCGGTGATCAGCCAGCATCGCTTCGACGAGGCGAGCGTACGGGTGCATGCGCTGGCGCGGGAGGGCGCGTTCGGCCGCATGGTGCTCGGCAACGCGCATGTGCCGTGGTGGCGTTCACAGGGCTACTATGACAGCGGAGCGTGGCGCGGTACCTGGGCACTGGATGGGGGCGGCGTGCTGATGAATCAGTCCATCCACTCCATCGACCTCTTAACCTGGCTGATGGGCCCCGTACACAGCCTACGCGCCTACACCGACACGCTGGCCCACCGCATGGAGACCGAGGACACGGCCGTAGCAATCCTCCGCTTCGCGAGCGGAGCCCTGGGCACGATCGCCGCTACCACCGGCGCCTACCCCGGCGTCACCACTCGCATTGAACTGTTTGGGGATCAGGGCTCGGCGATCATCGCGGACGACCGCCTGGCCTACATCCATCTGGCGCGCGACGACCGGGAGCCCCCTGGACCGTACGGCAAGCCTCCGGAGTCCGTTGCGGCCTCGACCGGCGGCGCCGGCGTGAGCCAGGCAGCGCTGAGCACGCCTGCCACCCACGCGGCCCAGATCGCCGACATGGTGCGGGCTGTTCGTGAAGATGGAACTCCAGCCCTGGACGGCGAAGGCGCCCGCCATGCCGTGGCAATCATCCTGGGCGTCTATGAATCGGCTCGAACGGGCCAGGAGGTAGTGCTCGCATGATTCAGCTCTCTGCCTTTGCCGACGAGATCGCCGCCGATTTGGCGGAGCAGATCACTGTACTGCGTAGCGAGGGGATTCATCATATCGACCTACGTGCCGCCTGGGGAACCAACGTCCTGGATCTCACCGACGTCCAGGCCACGGAGGCACGCCGCCAGTTGAACGAGGCCGGAATGCACGTCGCGGCGATCGGGTCGCCAATCGGGAAGACGCCAATCGATGGCGATTTCGAGCCGCAACTGGCGCGTTTCGATCGAGCCTTGACCCTGGCCCGTGTCTTCGAGACTCAATATATCCGCGTTTTCTCCTTCTATCCGCCCGCCGGTAGTCTCCAGGCCGAACCGTCTACATGGCGCGATGAGGTGATCCGGCGGCTGCGCGAACTCACCGCTCGGGCCGGTGCGGTGGGCATCACCCTGGTACACGAGAACGAGAAAGATCTCTACGGCGATACCATCGACCGCTGCGTGGATTTGTTGACCACGCTGCACGATCCTCACTTTGTCGCCGCCTTCGATCCCGCGAACTTCATCCAATGCGGTCAAGAACCCTATCCTGCCGCCTATGAGGCGTTGGCGCCCTGGATTAAGTACGTACATGTGAAGGACGCCCAAGCCGATGGCACGGTGACGGCGGCGGGCGAAGGGATCGCG
>JAICHN010000168.1 GCA_025924845.1 Chloroflexota bacterium
GGCAACGGCTTCGCGCCGCTCATTCTGGCCCCAATGGGCGACGGCAGCTACCAGCCGCTTGGCAAGGGGATTTCGGCCTTCTATCTGCCCGACCGGGATCTGGCCGTCACGCTTACCTTCCACGATGCCGTGCCCGACCAACATACCGGCTCCACTGCGGTGGTCACGGTAGCCAAGCCGCCGCAAAAGACCGGGCAGACCATGCGCTTGCTCCGCGAGGCGGCCGACATTCCGGTCGCCAGGCAAGAATTCAACGGTAAGCAAGAGGAGATCACCAGCGCTCCCGTCACGGCGGACGGGATACGCTTCGCTATCCTGATTCGACGGGTGGCTGGAGTGAACATCGGCCACAATCCCGCCGTGCCCTTTATCTTTTGTACTTTTGCCTTAATCCTGCTTGGCCTGGTCAGCGTACTCTACTTTCCGTTCAGCCGCCTCTGGCTGTACATTGCTCCCGACGATAACTCGGGCGCGAGCAGCAGGATGTTGATGCGCGGTTCGGCGGAGAAGAGTAGGCAGGGATTCAAGCGCAGATTCGAGGAAATCGGCCGTGCGGTGCAGCGTGAGTTGGACACGGCACGCCAGGAGCTTCATAGGGAAGGTAACATGTCATGAGTCAGGATCAGCTTTTGCACTTCTCCTCCAGTTGCCTCTTTTTGGGCTTCTGGATCTATGCGTTGGCTCTCCTGTTCTATATCGCGCACGCGATCGCCCCGGCAGCCCAAACCGCCGCGGCGACGGTACCCCAGGGGGGGAGAGGCGGGACCGTGGCGCTTGGCCGCGCCGGCTCCTCCGAACCCCTCTTCACCCGTTATCGGCTCGGCTTGACGGCGACCTGCCTTGCCTATCTGGGCTACGCGCTCGCCACGGCAGGTCTGGGCGCCCGCTGGGATGCTCAGGGCTATTGGCCGGTAGCGAATGCCTTCGAGGCGCCGATAGCCTTCTCCTGGATGATCGTCACCGTCTATCTGGTGGCCGAGCGCATCATGCATATGCGCATTGTCGGCTGGGCCATCTTCCTCTTCGTGGTTGGGTTCTCGGGCTATTCGCTCTTCAATTTCGGCTCGGGCAGCACGGTGATCGACCCGCTGAGACCAGCCTTGCAGAGTAACTGGCTGCGGGTCCACGTGGGGATGGCCATGGTGTGCTACAGCTTCTTCGCGTTGGCCGGGGCGCTCAGCATGACCTATTTGGCCCGCACCGGCGCCTGGCGCAGGCCCCACACCTTCGCCCTTGCCATCTGGCCCGTGGCTATCGTAGTCGGTATTTTGGTGGGCATCTATATCGGACGTTGGCCGGGCAGCGGCAATTCGCTGACCTGGGTTAAGGGCCTGGGCATTATGGGCGAAGCGCTGCTGCTGACCGTCGCCACGTTTATCGGCTACGGCGCTCTGCAACGGCGCATCGCCCACGAAGGACCATTCGTCGTAGACGCGGCGGGACAGGAGGCCGATCTGCTCGAACAGCTGGACGAATGGTCCTATCGCGCCATTTCCATTGGCTTGCCCATGATCGCCTTCGTGCTGATGTCCGGTGCGATCTGGGCGCAGATGGCCTGGAGCACATTCTGGAGCTGGGATCCGAAGGAAGTCTGGGCGCTCATTACCTTCGTGTATTACGCGCTCTACGTGCATGTTCGGGTGCAGCGCGGCTGGCGGGGCGCCCCTATGGCTGCCCTGGGTGTGATAGGGTTCGCGATCGTAATTATCAGCTTTCTCGGTCTGGCCTACCTGGTAGGCACACTGGGCATTTTCAGCCTGCACACTTTCGGCAACGTGCAGTGAGCTTGGCCGCGCCGGTGGACGAGGATCAGGCCGTCCATGTAGAGGAACGGCGCGCCGTGGCCGCGATTCTACGGAAACTCAGCGTGGCGCGGCCCCCCGTGGGCATCACCCTGCTGACGGCGGGACCGCCCAAGGGCTATGATCCGGTGGATCTTCCGGCATGCGCGCTAGTGACGGAGGCGGAAAGTGGCCGGCGGGTGTATATCGACCGCACGCATCATGATTGCATCGTCGGTCAGTTCCACCTGGGCCTTGGGCCTGGACCGGCCTTGGTAACGGAGGGCCACTATCTCACCCTGGCTCAGGGCTTTTATACGCCCGAAGGGGCGCGGCTAACCAAGGCCCACAGTGCGTCGCTGCCCGAGGCAACGATCACTGCTCTGGCGGCGGCGCCGCTGGCCGACGTACCGGTGGATGTGGTAGTGGATTTAATGGTGGCGATCTGTACGCCGCAGCAAGCCATGGTCCTGGGCGAAGCGGGCGCCGTACGCACCGGCGAGTTTGCTCAAGGTGATCTGGGCGCCGCCACCTGTTCCGCCATTTTCGCGGCGCCCGCCCTCCACGGCAACATCGTTGTTTCACTGGGCGATAGCACGGGGCGGGCCTTTAACAAAGTGGACGCCTCCGAACTGTTCGTGGTGATCCCCCGGCGGAGGTTCAGGCAGTTGATTGACATGATGGAAAACTTCTGGATACGGCCTCAGGAAATGCGCCGTTTAATTCATCCATCACATGCCCCAAGGGGCTCGTCGGGAGAGGCGCGCTGATGGCGGAGAGTGATACGTTTCGAGCAATCCTGTTCAGTGGGGGGGCTGGGTCGCGCCTATGGCCGCTCAGTCGGCGTACCCGCCCAAAGCAGTTCCAGCCCTTGATCGGTCCCGATTCGCTATTCCAATTGATGGTGCGCCGGCTGGCGACCGGGATCGGCCTGGAGAATGTCTTCGTCTCCACCGGCGAGATATATCGCGATGTGGTGCTGGACCAGATCCCTGGACTTCAGAAGGAGAATGTGCTCGCGGAGCCGGAGATGCGTGATACGCTGGCGGCGGTAGGCTACGCGGCGGCGGTGCTGGACCATCGCTACCCCGGCTCAACCATCGCCACCCTCTGGGGAGCAGATCACGTGGTGCATCGGGATGCCGAATTCATCGCCTGTCTGAGTGCCGCGCACCAGTTGGCCCGTGAACGCGATTGGGTGGTGAAGGTGGACGTGCGGCCCACCTCTCCGAACACTGCCCTGGGCTATATCGAGTATGGCGAAGAGCGCGCCACCGTAGACGGCAGGGCGGTCTATGCGTTCAAGCGCCAGATTGAGAAGCCGCCCGCGGCGCGGGCCGAAGAGCTGATCGCGGCGGGCCATTGCCTCTGGAATACAGGCTATATCGTCTGGACGGCGGAGAAGATTCTTTCCCTGTATGCCCAGCATGCGCCCGAAACGTTCGCCGTATTGCAGCGGATCGTGCGCTCCCTGGATGAGCCGAACGCCCAGGCCCATGTGGCCGAACTCTACCACACCATTCCTAAGATGTCGGTGGACAAGGGGATTTTCGAGCATATGAGCGGCAGGGACCTGGTGGTTATGCCCGCCGAGCTTGGTTGGAGCGACATCGGCGCCTGGGACGTACTGCGCGACGAGCTCAAAGATGAGGGGCTCGGCCACGCCGTACACGGCAAGTATATTCCGCACAACAGCAACAACAACCTGATCTACGCGCCCGAAGGCAAGCACGTTATCACCATTGGCATGGACAACTTTATCGTGGTGGATACAGGGGACGCCTTGTTGATCTGCCCCGCCGATCGGGCACAGGAAGTCAAAGCTGTCGTGCAACGGCTGGAGCGCGAGCAGCCGGATTTGTTGTAACCGCACGGGCCGATGTGAAGGAGCGCTTGATGGACAGGCTGAAGAATAGGGTCGCGTTCGTCACTGGAGCGGGCAGAGGGATTGGCCGGGCCACGGCGCGGCGGCTGGCTCAGGAGGGTGCCTCGGTATGTCTGGCCGATATGAACGAGCCGCTCCTGGAACAGACGGTGGCCGAACTGCGCGGCGAGGGGTTGACCGTATCGGCCGCTCCCCTCGACGTGACCAAGGTCGACCAGGTCGAGGCAGCGATTGGGGCGGCGGCCGAGCGGTATGGCAGGCTGGACGTTCTGGTCAATAATGCGGGAATCTTGCGAGACAACCTGCTCTTCAAGATGACCGACGATGATTGGCGACAGGTGATGGACACGCACCTCACCGGCACCTTCCTTTGTTCTCGCGCCGCACAGAAAGTGATGGTCGGGCAAAAATACGGCCGCATCATCAATCTCTCGTCCACCTCGGCCTTAGGTAACCGGGGCCAGACCAACTACTCGGCCGCCAAGGCAGGCTTGCAGGGACTGACTAAAACGCTCGCCATCGAGCTGGGCAAGTTCGGGATCACCTGCAACGCCGTGGCGCCGGGCTTTATCGAGACAGATATGACGCGGGCCACCGCCGCGCGCATGGGCATCCCTTTCGAGAAATTCGTGGAAACGGCGGCCCAGGAGACACCGGTGGGGCGGACCGGGAAGCCGGAGGATGTAGCGGCGGCCATCCTGTTTTTCGCGTCCGAGGAGGCCGGCTTCGTGAGCGGTCAGATCCTCTACGTGGCGGGCGGGCCGCGAGCCTGATGGAGAGCGCCATGTGGCAATCGCTGATTGGGGCGCGTTCAACGCCGGTCGTCAACTGGATCGAGCGCGGGGCGGTACGTCGATTCGCTGAGGCGATCGGCGACCCCAGTCCGCTGTATCGCGATGAGGATGCGGCACGGCTGAGTCGGTACGGTGGGTTGATTGCGCCGCCCACCTTTCCGTTTACCCTGGAATACGGCGAAATCGCCGGACTCACCCTGCCCGCGGCCGGGCTGCTGCATGGGATGCAGAAGATTACGGCGACTCGCCCTCTCCGTGTAGGAGAACGCATCATTGGTCAGGCGATGCTGGAGGATACGTACCGGAAGCAGGGCGGGCGCGGACTGCTTACCTTTCTAGAGTTCAGCCAAACCGCCACCGCCGAAAGCGGCGAGGTGGTAGTGTGTCTACGCCAGGTGCTGATCGTCACCGAAGCGGCAATGCGGGGGATCACGGCATGAGCGCCGCGTCATTTCCCTTTGAGGCGGGGCGAGCGCTTCCCACCCTGGAGTTGCCGCCAGTTACCAGGATCGATCTGATAAAGTACGCGGGAGCCTCAGGCGACTTCAATCCGATTCACACCGTGGATGAGGCGGCCTCGGCTGCCGGACTGCCCGGGGTGATCCAGCACGGGATGTTAACTGCCGCTAAAATCTGCCGACTTTGTTCCCCCTATCTGGAGCAAGGTTTCGTGAGCCGGGTTGAACTACGATTTGCCGCAATGGTTGCCGTGGGCGATGTGCTGCACGTGAGCGGTACAGTGGACGCGGTGCGCGACAACGGCGGAGTTCGATCGGCGACGGTGGAGGTGGCAGCGCGCAACCAGCGGGAGCAAGTGGTGGCTTCCGGCCAGATCGACTTCACGGAGATCGCACCGGCTTAAGCCGCTCCCGCATGATGCAAGGTCGTCCCTTCAGGACTCCAGGCGTCGGTGCGCCCGCGGCTGCCAATCGAGCAGACGCCGTGCCTTCGACAGGTTGTGCTCCTGCTCGCTCTCGTCCCCGGCGATGAAGACGGCATCAAACCTGCCATGGCCTATCTCGACGGCTCGTAGCGCCGCCAGATAGGCATGCGCCAGATCTTCCTCATCCGTCACAAACAGATGAGAGCCGTCCGCGTACACGGGGGGCGTGCGGCGCTCGGCCAGCCACTGTTCACGAGGCCGGGGCGCGGTAATGCGGAGCGCGAGTATATTCATGTCGAACCAGCGAGCGAAGTACTGGCAGATGCCCTCGCCAAAACCCTTGGTCAGCCCGTAGACGCTGGGGGAATCGAGCGGCACCAACTCCTCGCTCGGATACCAGGCCCGCTTGCGGTAGTGTACGCTCATCGAGCTCGTATAAATGCCGCGCTTGATGCCCATTTCTTGGGCGATATAAAGGAGGAGGTGTACGCCCTTCGCGTTGACCTCATAGCTGTCGATAATGGTGGGAATGTCTTGATCGGTGACCGAGCCACCCTGCCCGCTCTTCATCACCAGATAGATGAAGGCATCCATGCCGTCCAGTGCCCGCGCGATAGCCTCGGGATCGGTCACGGATCCCTCCACATAGCCGACATCGTTGTGCCGGGGCGGCCGTAAATCGAGCACCCGCAGCTCGTGATGCTCGCGCAGGTACGGAGTGATAAACGATCCGACCAGTCCCGACCCTCCCACCAGTAAGACCTTCATCACCTATTCCTCTGTGTGCTAGACTGAGCCTGTCCCTTATACGGCGGCAACGACCGATCCATCGGCACGGAGCGGCATCCGCTGGGGGTCCCACAGCAGCCTCTCGGCCGCGCCGAGTCGCGCGGTATCCAGCCCAACTCCCAGTCCGGGTCGTTCGGGCGCCTGGATGTAGCCGCCCGCCCTCTTGAACGTTCCAGGGAACGCCGTCGCGAAACTCCCTTCATCCACCATAGCGTATTCCTGGGTCAGGAAGTTTGGAATGGCGACATCCAGGTGGACCGAGGCCGCGGTGAGGAGGGGGCCAAGGAAATTGTGGGTGACCACTGCCGCGTGGAATGATTCGGCAATGGCGGCGATCTTCTTACAGTGCGTCAGGCCCCCGGCAAGCCCCACGTCAGGGCGCACATACTGGCTGCCGCCCTGCGCGAGCAATTCCCTGAACTCCCAGATCGTATGCAACCGTTCGCCGTTCGCCAGGGCGCTCGTAATGCGCCGGGCGATCTCGCCCTGTGATTGGATGCTATCGATCTGAATCGGATCCTCGATGAACAGGGGATGGAACTGAGCGATCGCGGACGCGATGGGTATCGCCTGCAGCGGGGTGAGTTTACGGTGCAGTTCGAGGATAAGGTCGGCGGCACTCCCCACCGCTTCGCGCGCCGCCGCTACGCGTTCCACCACGGCGCCGATCAATTGATCCAGCGTCATGTCGGCGAAGCCGGCCGGGATTGGATCAAATTTAATGGCCGTGAAGCCCTCCCCCACCGCCGCCTGGGCATTGGCCGCGACCTCTTCGGGCTGGCCGCCTCCCATCAGCAGATGCAGCCTGATTCTGTCGCGGCATTTGCCGCCGAGCAGTTCCCAGATTGGCGCCTGCAACTGCTGCCCCTTGATGTCCCAGAGGGCGATATCGATCGCGCTCACGGCGCCGCCAAGGACGGATCCCCGAAACGGCGCCATGCGATAGAGGTACTGCCAGTGGTGTTCGATCCGCATCGGATCTTGACCGACCAGATAGGTACGGAAGGTTTGGATGACCTCGTGTACGGCGCCGGGATAGCCCCAGCAAGCCGACTGACCCACGCCGACCAGGCCGCTATCCGTAGTGACGCGCACGAAGTGCCCGCTGCCGAGGACGTAGGACTCCACGTCCGCTATCTTCATTTCCCCTCCCGCCCCATCAGGGGCTTTGCGGGCAACTCCGGATCAGCGCCCGGATTGACTCCATCGACCACAACCCGAATCAGTCCGAGATCGCGCGTTTGGCCGATGAGCCCCTCCTCGCCATCATCGTAATGGCGCCGCAAGGCCTCGAGGGTTCCGGCCTGGTCGCCCTGCCGTATGCCTTCCAGTATATCCTCATGGACGCGCAGCACCAGGGGGAGCGCTGCCTGTGTACGGAGGCGGACGTGGGCACGCCGCTGCATTTCGCCGTCCACGTTCGCGATATGCGGACGAAGGGCGAAGAGGCGATCGGCGACGGTAAGCACGGCGGAACTCACGGCGCTCACGCTCCGCCAGGCCTCCAGCAAGAACTGGTTATCGGCCAGGGCCAGAAATGTCGTGTGGAATGCCAGGTCTTGGTCGACGAAGTCGCTGAGCGCGCCCTCCATGGCCCGAGCTCGCATGCGATGCACAATGCCCTCCAGCTCAAGGACGCCGGTCGAAGCGATCCCCTTGGGGATCGCGGCCACCACGGCCTGTTCGAGGGTGAATCGGAAGTGATAGAGATCCAGAATGTAGCGTGAGGTAAGTCCAACCACGTAGGGACGGCCGTTGCTTCCGATGCGGACCAGGCCTTCATGCTCGAGGCTGCGCAGCGCGGTCATTACCAATGGCCGGCTGATCCCGATTTCCTCGGCGATGCGTTCGGGTACGAGCCGCTCGCCGCTCACCAGGTCTCCACCGACGACCGCATGCCGAAGAATGGCCGCGGCGCGCGCCGTCGCATCGGCCGGTTTGGCGAGCGGCGGCAATCGGCGTGGATGCTCCTCGTCGCTTACGGCCGTGCCCACACCATCCTCGGTCGGCGTCACGAGACCCCCTTGACGAAACCGTCGTCAACCTCTATAGTCAACCACAACTGAAAACAGTTTTCAGATATTGAGGCAATCGTAGCAACGGTTGGAGGCGCTGTCAACATGCTCTCTTCGCCCAGTCTAGTGGCTACGTCGGCGGTATGTCGAGCACAGGCACTGCGGTCCGTTTCCGTCTACCCGCCCTTGCCGCCCTGCCGCTCGCATTGCCCGCGTGCCGCGATCCTGGGCGTCGCGCGACCGCCGTGGAAAGGAGGTGCGGCGCTACCTTACAGCTGATTCTCCGGTTACAAGGCGACCGGCTCTACGGTCGGTCCTGATATTGCACCGGCATGCCGGCAACGTCTATGCCGCAAAAAGGAGAACACGGATGCGACCACTCCCGTTCGCACGGATCGCGATGGCTCTTATCCTCGTCGGTCTTACCCTCTCCCCCGTGACCCCGTCGGCCACGCACGCGGCAGCCGGGCAGACTGTCACTATGTACTCCTACGAGTGGACGCCCAGCAGTGGGGCGCCCACCGCCGCGCATCCGTTGGTCTACCACGCCCTCCAGGTTCTCGCCGACAAATTCAAGTCCCTAACCGGCATTACGGTCAGATTCATTCCGCCGGTCTGCCAATCGATCGTCCAGAGCTGCCTCACGCAAACTCAAACTTACTATCAGGCCCAGGTCGCCGCGAACACCGCACCCGACATCGTGGTCATTCCCAATAGCGCCATGGCCACCAGTGCGGGCTATTTCCTGAATCTGCAGCCTTACATGAATAAGCCCAACCCCTACAACACCGCGGTCAAGAGTTGGTGCTACAACTTTGCGTTCAGCGACCTGGTCAAACCTGGTGATAGCTGCCATACTCCCACCACCGATCCCAAGCTCAATAGCCTGGACGTGCCGCTCGGCGAGAGCTATCCGGGTTTGTTGATCGGCGAGATGGCCAATACCAATCTGCTCAAGCAGGCTGGAGTCAAGCCGGGGATACCCGCCGACTGGAGCGACTGGCTCACGCAGCTTGCCACGCTCAAGGCCAAAGGCCTCAACGCCATGTCGGGCGAGACAAGTCACACCGGCGCCCAGGCATCATCCTGGCCATTTTGGTCGGCCCTTTGGCCGGCTTATATGGGGCATGTCCTGACCAAGGTCGCCCCCAAAGCCACGCCGGGCGGCACTTCCACGAAGGACACCGCGAGCGCGGCGCAGACGGCCGCGGCGATCAAAAGTGGGATCATCAATGCCGACGATCCGATGTATCAGGCGATGTTCCAGCAGGTCAAGAAGTACATGAGCTACTGGGTCCAGGGCTGGCAGACCTCCGACGTGGAAGCGCTGTGGACGCAGGGAAAGTTGGCCGAGCGCCAGTTCTACATCGCCGACCTCTTCACCGAGTACTCCAATCCGGATCGCCACTTTAACATGATCGTCGGCTTTCCTCCCTACCCAACCAAGAAGACCGATCCGCGCGTAATGCAGCCCTATGGATCGATTCCGAAGAATCTGGAAGCACGCCTGGCGCATGGTTCCTCCGGCAACGACAACACCTTCGGGGTCATCGCTTCCTCGGTGAAGCGCGACAATAACGAGGCGGCGGCGATCAAGTGGCTACAGTACATCTCGGCGCCGGCGCAGGATCAGTATATTATCAATGAACATCCGGACTACATCCCCACGGCGGTAGGCAGCACGATGGCCCCGATTTACGCCGCCCTCAACCACACGCCCATTCCAGACTGGCGCAACCTCGGCTCGACCTATTTCGGCGGCCTGAGTAATGATGCCACCCCAAACCTGGAGAAAGAGTTGGCAATTTGGGTGACCGGGCATGAAAACGACAAGACCTTCTTTGCCCACATGGAGCAGATTATGACGAACGCCGCAAACTCGTTCATCGCTGCCGAA
>JAICHN010000169.1 GCA_025924845.1 Chloroflexota bacterium
GATACGGACTGGCTCTATCCCACTGCCCAGGCGCGCGAAATCGTGGACGCCCTGGCCCAGAGCGGGCGATCTGCCCGCTTCGTGGAGATCTCGTCGCCCCATGGGCACGATGCGTTTCTGATCGAGCACGCGGCGCTCACCCCGTATATCATCGACTTTCTGGCCAAATAAGTAACCCATTGCCGCGCCTCCCGGCGGAGCGGCGCGCTGAGGAGTGACCAGGGGTGGCCATGGGCGTGCCTGAATTATGACATTGTTGGCGGCGAAACGACCGGGCTTTCCACCACGCGCTCCCAGGAAAATTGTCCCGCCGGTGGCGTTCGTACTGATTCGCCAACAGCATAAGTGTTGTGATGGATCGCCTGCCGGCGCGCGCGTCCCTCGGCACCGTCAGTGTAGCCCGATAATCGTCCCGTCCTCACTGACCCGCATCAATTCGGAGGCTGGGGTCTTCCCCAAACCGGGCATGGTCATAATCTCACCGGTGAGCGCCACCACGAAACCGGCTCCGGCCGAGAGGCGAGCCGAGCGCACGGTAAGGCGGAAGCCCTCCGGCGCGTTGAGCAGGGCGGCGTTGTCCGAAAAGGAATACTGCGTCTTGGCGATGCAGACCGGCAGGTGACCATAGCCCAGCTTCTCGTACAACGCCAGTTCCTTGTGCGCCGTGCCGACGAAATCAACGCCCGCGGCCCCGTAGAGTTGCACGGCGATGGCCTCGATTTTTTGGCGCAACGGCAAATCGTCGGGATATAACATCCGCAAGGTGGTCGGCGGCGCTTCGTCCAGTAAGCTGATCAGCGCCTCGCCCATGGCCCGACCCCCGGCACCGCCCTGAGCGTGGATGTCGGATCGGGCGCCGGGCACGCCGCACTCCTCCAGCGCCTCCTCGATCACCTGCAGTTCTTCCTCGGTATCGGTAGGGAAGAGGTTGATCGCCGCCAGGGCGGGCACGCCGAAGCGGTGGACGTTGGCGAGGTGGCGGAGCATATTGGGAAGGCCCGCCCGCACCGCCTCGGCGTTTGGCGAGGCCAGTTCACGTTTATCCACCCCCCCGTGCAGTTTTAGGGCGCGCACGGTAACGATCACCACGGCGCCGTCCGGCACGAGGCCGCTCTGCCGGGCCACGATATCGCAGAACTTCTCGAAGCCGAGGTCGGCCCCAAACCCCGTTTCGACCAGCGCGTATTGGCCCAGCTTGAGGGCGAGACGGGTGGCCATAAGCGAATTGGTGCCGTGGGCGATATTGGCGAACGGCCCGCCGTGTACCAGGGCCGGTCCACCTTCCAGGGTCTGCACCAGGTTGGGATTGAGCGCCGTCCTCAGCAGCAGGGCGAGCGCGCCCTCCGCCTTGAGGTCCGCGACGCGAATCGGCGCTCCGCCCCGTGTATAGCCGAGCACGATCCGGCCCAGGCGATCGGTGAGGTCCATGATGCCCGTGGCGAGGGCGAAGATAGCCATGATTTCGGAGGCGGGCGTGATATCGAAGCCGGTTTCGCGCGGCACGCCCTGACTCGCGCCGCCCAGCCCGGTGATTACCGATCGCAAGGAGCGATCATTCACATCAAGGCAGCGCCGCCAGGTGACGCGGCGGGGGTCGAGGCCCAGGGCATTGCCCTGCTGCAAGTGATTATCGATGAGCGCGGCCAGCAGATTGTTGGCGGCGGTGACGGCGTGGAAATCACCCGTGAAGTGAAGGTTAATATCCTCCATGGGAATGACCTGGGAGTAGCCGCCGCCCGCCGCGCCGCCTTTCACGCCGAACACCGGCCCCATGGCGGGCTCGCGAATGGTGACCACGGCCCGTTTGCCCAGGGCGACGAGGGCCTGGCCGAGTCCGACCGTGGTGGTGGTTTTCCCCTCGCCCGCTACGGTAGGGGTGATCGCCGTGACGAGAACCAGTTTGCCGTTCGGCGCGTCGCGCAAGCGGGCAAACGCGGCGGGGAGCACCTTGGCTTTATAGCGGCCATACAGTTCCAGTTCATCCTCGCGCAATCCTGCCTGGAGTCCGACCTCGATAATCGGCCTCGGCATGGCCTCCTGGGCGATCTCGATATCCGTCTTCATAGTGCTCCTTCAGCTAGCGGGTACCGTGTCCATTCTACCGGTTACGGCTGAGGAGGCTTCCGGCGGTGGGGGGAGCTGGAGAGGGTTGGCGCGAGTCTGCCGGCGGTTGTAGGGGGCGACCATTGTCGTTGTCCTCGGTGGGGACGAGGGCGACCACAAGGGTCGCCCCTACCGAAAGCCGCCCTGGGACAGCCGCCGCGGCGAACGAGTGGAGCGCCCGGTACAGAGGACGGGAGGCGTGCCGGGAAGTATGCGGCGGGAGCACATGGGAGTCGAACCCACCGGCGACACCGAAAGGGGCCGCCCAACGATTTTGAAGACCGCACCCGCCACCGGACGAGATGTGCTCCCAGGCGCCTGCCGCCCTTTTCAGTGTAGCAATTGCCCTCCCTTGCCCTGTTAAGCGCTCGCAAGGTATATTAAGTGTACGCTTAATGAATTGTACACCACGGTAAGGACTGCACATGGCGCTCCGCGCTTCCCCCACCTCCACCTTTCCTGCTTCGACCCTGGCCACCGCACCGGACCGGCGCCGATGGCTGGGCCTGTTGGCCCTCTCGATCTCTGTTCTGACCGTAATCATGACCTCGACCTCGGTGAACCTGGCCCTACCCTCGATTAGCGGCAGCTTCGGCGTGTCGGTGTCCAATCTGACCTGGGTGCTCGATGCCTATACCCTGGCCCTGGGCGCCCTCACCCTGCCCGGCGGCATCCTGGGCGACATCTTCGGCCGGCGCCGCGTCTACCTACTGGGCCTTGGCCTCTTCTCGCTTGGGGCCGTCTGCGCCTCGCTGGCCCCCAACCTCGGCGTGCTGATCGGGGCGCGCGTGGCCATGGGCGCGGGCGCCGCCATGGTGCTGCCCGGCACGCTGTCGCTGATTTCCGCCATGTTCGAGGGTCGGGAACGCGCCACGGCGATTGGCCTGTGGGGCGGCATGAACGGGGTCGGCCTTGCCCTCGGTCCGCTGGTAGGCGGCATCCTGGTGGAATACGTGGACTGGAGGGCGGTATTCTGGACCAACGTGCCGCTCGTCCTGGTCGCCTTCCTGATGGTGCCGCGTTTCGTGCCCCTGGTGCCGTCGCGCTCCTCGTGGAAACACTGCGACCTTCAGGGCGCCTTTACGATCACCGCGGCCCTGAGCAGCCTGATCGTCGGCCTGATTCAGGGTCAGACCTGGGGGTGGGCGGCGCCCGGAACCCTGGGCTGCTTCGCCCTGGCCGCGCTGCTTTTGCCCTGCTTCGTCTGGATCGAGCATCGAGTCGCCCATCCCATGCTGCCGCTTCAGCTCTTTCACTCGCGCACCTTCTGTGCCGCCAATGTGAGCGCCGTGGTGCTGATGCTGGGCGTGCTGAGTTGTTTCTTCTTTCTCAGCCTGTTCCTGCAAGATATTCTGACCTATTCCGGCATAGAAACCGGACTGGCCTACCTGCCGCTGGCCGTCTTCATGGCGGGACTGGCGCCGCTGGCGGGACGGTTCTCGGCCCGCTTCGGACCGCGTCTCCCCATTCTAGCCGGATTGGGCGGCTCGACCATCGGCATCTTCTGGATGAGCCTGGCCGGCGATCATGCCGGCTTCGGGGCCCTGGTCGGCGGCCTGGCCCTGATCGGCATGGGGATGGGCCTCGCCTCCCCCGCCATCTCCAACGCGGCGGTGAGCAGCGTGGCGCCCCGTCTGGCGGGCGCCGCATCGGGCATGAACAACATGGCCCGCCAGGTGGGCGGGGCGATCGGCGTGGCCCTGCTTACCGCCATCTTTGATGGGCGTTTCCAGGGCCACCTGACCGCCATAGTTACCGCGAGCAAGCTGCCAGCCGACGCGCGGGCGCGGGTCGGCGTGGTGGCCGCGAACATCGCGGGCGGCGTCTCGGGCAGCAGCGGCGGCGCCCAGGCCGGGCAGATCCACGAGTTGATCCGCGTGGCCTTTACCCAGGGCATGACCGACACCCTACGCGTCTTCGCCCTGCTCAGCGCGGTGGGCGTGCTGGCCGCCCTGCTGATTCGGAAGAGCGACTTCGCGGCGGCACGCGCCCCTCAACCGGCGCCGGTCGTCCACGCCGAGTCCCAGCCTGCCGGGGCCGAGCCGGCCTTCGCGGGCGCCGGGCACTAAGGGAGGAGGAACAACCGCCATGGCTATTCCCACCAGTACCACCCGTTCCACCCTACGTGAGCGTCAGGCCAGGGAACGACGCGACGAACTGATCGACGCCGCGCTCACCACCTTTGCCAAACGCGGCTACCATGCCACCTCGCTGAAAGAGATCGCCGAGGCGGCGGGCGTGACCGATGGGCTGCTGATTCACTACTTCGGCTCCAAGGCCAATCTGCTGAGCGCCGTGCTGCTGGAACGGCAATCGCTCTCCGCCGCGGTCGAAGCGATCGTGGCCGGCGCGCCTCAGGACGACCCGGCGGCGGCGATCCGTCACGTCGCCGCGCGCTGGCTGGAGCTGCTGCGGGGCCAGGGCGGCCCCTTGATGGGCGTGCTGATCGCGGAAGCGCGGCACAACGCCGAGGTCGCGGAGGCGCTGGCCCTGCACACCCGGCGCACCCTGGAGCCGACCGAGCGCCTGCTGACCACCCTGGCCGAGCGCGGTCTGCTGCGCGCCGCGCACATTCCGATCGCCGCCCGCATGTTGCAGTGGTCGCTGGTCTGGTACTCGTTCTGGCGCGACATCACGCCGGCGGGCGCCGTGCCGGACCCCGAGGAGTGGGTCGAGGGCCTGACGGCGATTCTGCTTGAGGGTTTGGGTATGGAAGGAGTGATCCGCGCCGGCGGCAACAATCCCTGATCAGGCACTTACCTGGCGGGTGCCAAAGACGCTGGGCCGCGGAAGAGGCTCGCCATGCGCCAGAGCACTCTCAATGAGAAGCTCAATCACTTCCTGGCCGTGGGTGACTGCTTCCGCGTAGGTGGCGCCATGTGTGTGGGCCAGATCACCCCATTCCGGAAAGCTCACGATATACGCCTGATCTTCGTCGGACCACTCAATGACCATCGAGTAATGTGGTTGCCGTCCCTGCTCGCTCATTGTCCTTGCTTCTCCTTTGCCACGTGCAAGCGGCGGAGCGCCTCCCGTGCGTACTTTTCCTGGTAAGGCAGGACATCGTCGCCATCATGGCCGGAGAGGATCACCGATCCACGCACCAGAGGATGCGTCCACTTCGAGTGACTGCCCTTTCCCTGCTTTGCATCCTGGGTGAAGCCGGCACGCAAAAGATCGGCCTTGATCTGGCGCACTTTTCGCGGCACGACACTCCCTTGATCATCGTGGCAGCGTAGTAAACAGGCCGCTGCCCCTTAGCCGTTAGTGATGGTACCGCAACGAACAGCAAGCGAGGCAATCCCCGCTAGACAGAGCGCCGCGCACTGCTGAAGCACGTGCCCATCGTCGCATGCATGTTGCAGTGGTCGCTCGTCTGGTACTCGTTCCGGCGCGACATCACGCCGGCGGACGCCGTGCCGGACCCCGAGGACTGGGTGGAGGGCCTGACGGCGATTCTGCCGGCGGGGTTGGGGTAGCGAGGTGCCGGAAGGAAGCGACGGGCGACTGATCAGTATACAGGCGGGAACCGCACCCCCTGGCGCTTTCATCTCGGCCTCGCCGGCATCACGGCTTATGGGCATGTGTCAAGGGTGGTAGACTCTATTGATTGACAGTCTCGCGGTTGGGCCGAGCCCGACGCCTTTTGGAGGCAAAGAAATGTGCGATGTGGGAATGACAACCATGTTCCCGTTGCAACCGCGAGGTCTGGGTGCATAGGTGCGCGACGGAAGACACCGAGGGGAGGCACAATGCAGCACGCCGAAGATCTACGGGAGGTAACCGTCCAGGAGACGGGTGCCGCCATTCCGGCGGATATCCTGCGCGAGGCCGGCATCCTGCCGGGCGATCGAGTTGCCTTCGTGCGCACGACCCGCGGCTCTCTGGTGGTCGTGCCTGCGGCGACGAGCGACTCCGGCCCATCCCTCCGATCGGTCATCGGGATCTGCCCGCGCCCCGCCCAGGTGTCCCCGGAAGCGGATAGCCTGTTCTTGCACGACATCCGATACGGTGATGATCGCCTTTAGCGCCGTCATTGGGGGCCGGTATGCGCGCCGCGGTTGACACCAATGTGCTTCTCCCCGTCATCCGCGGCGGCGCCGGGACTGCCGCTTTTCTCGTCCCGTTCCTCGATCGCTTCATTCAGTCCATGGGGCTCGTACTCTGTGGTCCGGTCTATGCCGAACTTGCCGCCGCTCCTGGTTTGCAAGTCGACGCGCTCGACCGCTTCCTGGCGGCAGGCGCCATAGCTGTCCATTGGGATCTGTCGCGTGACGTCTGGCTACGAGCCGCCGATGCCTACCGGGCGTATGCGGACCGACGCCGTGCGGATGGAGGCGGTTGGCCACGGCGCATACTGGCCGATTTTGTCATTGGCGCCCATGCCGAACTGCACGCCGATCTCCTGCTGACCTACAACAGTGGCGACTTCGGGCGGATGTTCCCCGACCTCGAAGTAATCGTTCCGCCGGCACCAGAGAACGTACCTTGAGGTTCAACCAGAATCCAGCCTCTAGGCTGCCCGCATGTTGCAGTGGTCGCTGGTCTGGTATTCGTTCTACAGAAACACGGAAGGATTAAGGTGCCTCGGAAGATTCGCGAGCTTAAGGCCGACCTGCGCCGCGCCGGGTTCGCACTACTAAATGGAAGCATCCGCTTTTGGCTGATCCGGTGCTGATCGCCGGTCATGACGGAGACGATGTGCAACAATATCAGGAGCGGATCGTGCTGGGAGCGATTCGCAATGCAAGGGAAATACAACGGAGGCAGCCCCCGCCATGAACGAGCACCCGCGATATTCGATGATCATTGAATGGTCGGATGAGGATCAAGTGTACGTCGTGAGTTTGCCTGAATGGGGACCATACGTGAAAACGCACGGTGAGACCTATGCCGAGGCGGTGCGTAAGGGGCAGGAAGCCCTCCAACTACTGGTAGAGAGTGCCTTGGCTGAGAACGAGACGCTGCCCGCGCCGCGAACGTTCGCCCACGCATCGTAAAGTACGTGCCCAATCCGCGTTTCTAACCGACCAGGGGTATCGGCAGATCAAACTCCTCCTGATCGGGGAACACCACGCGCAGGCGCGGCTTCCCCCCGAGCGCCTTCACATAGGTATCCAGGGTTGACAGGTAGCGGTCCGGTCGAAGGCTCGGGCAGGACGCTGTCCCGAGGGCTCAGCCTCCTATCGTCCGCCCCTCTCGGTAGCCGGAAAGGTGGGCGCCGGCAGACTGCCGCCACACAGAGCAGCAGCAGGATCGAGGCAAGGGTGATTACGGCGGATTGGCCGCCCAGGTCGTCCGACAACATACGTTGGTGCATGTCGGCGAGTACCATGGTGTTCGCATCGGAGCGCCACGGGCCAAACATCAAGTAGCCGAAGTACAGGCCATAGGCGATTGCTGCTTCCAGGGCAACCGCGGTCAGCACCACAAACGCATGCTGTTGGACGGTAGGCAACCCGGCAAACAGCACGATGCCGAGGACAATCGCCCCCTGCATCGCATCCGACGCGTTGCCGGCCGTCGGCGACAAGGGATCCAGCAGAATCGAACCGAGAAAGCTCGCCCCAGCGAATAGTACGGCCAGGAGTTTCGCCTCGTCGCTCAGCTTGACTTGCCGTCGCCGGACGATGAGGAGCGCGCAGACGACCACGCCCAGGGCTCCCGTAACGGTATTGAAGAAAAATTGCTGCGCCCTGATCACCGCAGTCCAAACGGTGGCGCCGTCGGTGAACGATCCATGTTCAAGTGAGTTAATGAGCGGCATAGGCATAATGGAAGAGGCGATGCCGACCACTTTATTGCCCAGCCATGCGACAAGAGTGTGCGCGGCGCCTGGCGCGCCTGGAGTCGTCAGAAAGGCTGTCCTGAACCCGTAGTAATGCGCGGCCCAGATCACCCAGGGGAGGGCAACCGCACCGCCACTCGCCGCGCCCAGGATGAATCCGCGCCCCTGCGCCAGGGTCGTCCGCCTTCGAAGGAGCATGAAAGCGATCCCTGCCAATAAGGTGAGGATTGCTCCCGTATGCGTATATACCGCCATCACCATACTGAACGAGGCGGCCGCGGCGCACCAAGAGTAGGTCAAACGAGCGGGCGACCCGGAGTCTCGCATCCGGCACAGCCAATACACCGAGGCGACCGCGAACGCACCGGTCAGCATTTTTGACCACGGGTACACCGCCAAATGCAACAAGAACGGATTGAGCAGCAACAGAGATCCGGCAAGCGCGCCGGATTTGTGGCCGCGCCGCTGCGCGAGCAGGATGGCCGGCCCGAGAACCGCCGTGGACCACACTGCCGCCGCGATCTGGTAGGCGGCGAGACGGCCGCCATCGATACCAACGGCGATCGCGCCCACCAGGTTAAACAGGGGAGGTCGCGTCGAAAGTACACCGTTATCGAATACCGGCGCGACGCAGTGCGCATGGATGTCGGCGCAGGTTCGCGCCACATCATCTACCCGCACCGGATTCGCATACACGAGCGCACGATGGAAATGGACCCACCAGTCCGCGAACCAGGCCGCGCCGGCGAACGACGGAAGAGCGGCCTCAACGGCGACGAATTCACAGGTGAGCAGAAACCAGAACAACACTATCTGGCCGGCAGCATCGTCGATGGAGAAATCACAACCTCGACGCATGGCAATGAGCAGGCCAACCATGCCGATGGCCAGCGGCAAGAGTACCGCAAGCCACTCATTGGCCCCAGTCAGAAAGCAGGCCAGCGCGACGGCGCCGCACAGGACCGCCGACGCGCAGGCGGCAAAGCCGACGCGTTCGGCCGGGGTGAGCCGGTTGACGTTCACCAGGACCCCGTATCCGGGCACGACCACTAACGAGACGACGAGGAGGAGAATTCCGACTACACTTAGCATTCCAGTGATTATGGCGTAGTCAGGCGCGCTATACAATCGCCGGCTGGAAAGCCGAGATGAAGCCCGACCACCCCCGTAGAGAGGCACGATGCAGCATGCCGACCCGACTACACGGCTGAGTTTACCCTATGGAGGTGACGCCAAGCCTCGGGAGCGCGGCACATGCCGACTTGCCGGCGGAACCTGGGGCCGCCGAAGCCGCGCCTCTCACTACGGGCCCGGTTGAGGCTGGAGCACGCGGACCCCGGATCGATGATAGTAGGCGGCGAAGGCGGGGCCAATCCAGGCTTCCCCCGCACCCGGCTCCCCCAGGCCGAACGGATTCCGCAGGTAGGGGATGGTGGGATCGGCGACGTGACTTTGCCGCATTATACGGTCCCGAGCGTCCCAGGCGCCCGCATACGGCGCGGCCGCTTGGTCCCATATCTGGACGCGGATGAAGGCGCCGCTTGCTAGAAGCACGGTGAGGACGATGAGGGTCGGCACGCGCATGGGCCGGAGCCACGCCAACCGAGGCAGGCAGCCCGCCGCGACACGGCCCCAGAGCGCGGCGGCGCATACGGCGGCATAGGTCGGCACGATTACGGTTCGGCCGGGCGACGTAAAACCCTCCCCATACCAGGAGGCGGCGCTACACGCCGTAGCGATCAGGAAGACGGAAACAGGGAGGATGAGGAGCAGCGAACGGGGCAGGGGGCGGGATTGCCCTAATAGCGCCCCGGCCAGAGCCACGAGGAGCAGAATGGGGGCCAGACTGCTGATCAGGGCCAGCGCGTCGGCGGCGCCATGGAGGAGTGCCGCACCTGCCGGGTCCGTAGGGGGTCCCTGGGCCCGGCGTAGGGCGGTGCCCGGTGCGGCGGCCACGAGGCCCAGCCCGATCAGCGAGCCGCCGAAGGCCGCGAACACCGATTGTGAGAAGGGGCGGGCATAGTACCAAATAGTGGGTAGGGCCAGGGCCAGGGCCGTGGTCTGGGCCACCACATAGGTTTCCGAGAACCCGGCGGCGAC
>JAICHN010000170.1 GCA_025924845.1 Chloroflexota bacterium
AATGGGTAATCTATGTCCCCCCAAACGGCTACTTATTCGGCCACTGAAACGGCACTATGGCACGCCTCACCGGGGCGCCCAAGGTCATCACCGAAACAACGCCCGAGCGCCCCGAGCGGGTGATCAGTGAATTAGTCGGGGCTTCCCGCGAGGGTTCCCTCTCTCTACCGGTTGACCCCATATTCAACCGTCGCGGCAGCGCGTATACTGGCCCTGCATGCGGCTTCTTGCTTTCTCCGTCGGCATGGTTTGAGCCCAGGAACGCTCTATTCGGCCGCGGCCGGAGGGCGCGAGCCGATCCATAATCAGCCTGTTGTAATTGCCTGGAAGTACCGCCCATGAGTGAACAACCGCTGTCGCCCGTTACCCAGCAACTCGATCCCGCGTGGGGCGGCACCACCCGCAAAGAGCCGCGCTGGCCGGCCTCGTTGACCGTGGCCGCCACCGTGCTCCTCTATATTTCGCTCCCCAATGCGCTCACCGTTGGCCCCACCTGGCTTATGCCCGTACTGGTCTCCATGCTGGTTATCCCTCTGTCCCTCGCGGCGCCGCATCGCTATCACGGCGAGCCGGAATGGCAGGGGTACGTCGCCATCGCCTTGATCGCCATCATCAATCTGGCGAACGTCGGCTCCATCGTCCTGCTCGTCCATGCCCTGCTCCATGGCAGTGAGTTGACGGGTCAGGTACTCCTGGTCGATTCGCTGAAAATCTGGCTGACCAACGTGCTGATCTTCGGCCTCTGGTACTGGGAACTGGATCGCGGCGGTCCCGATGAGCGCACCATTCCCGACCATCGCGAGCCGGACTTTTTGTTTCCACAGATGAGTACGCCGGGCTGCACCAAGTCCTACTGGTCGCCCGGCTTTATCGACTACCTCTACCTGGCGCTTACCAATGCGACCGCCTTCAGCCCCACCGATACCCTGCCCTTGACTCCGATGGCGAAGTCCTTGATGGGTATCCAGTCGCTGGCCTCGCTGCTGACCGTGGCGCTGATCGCCTCGCGCGCCGTGAACATCCTGCACTGAGTCCGCCGCCCCGGCTACGGCGCATAAGCAGCCGGCGCCCAGCAACTCCGTGATCTCGGCCGCCGCGCCGCGCCCTGGCCGCAAGCAGCGTGAAACGGCCGGAGGGGAGATTTCCGGGCCGCGTCTATTGACAGGCCGCCGGCCTCACTTTATAGTTTAGATCGATCTAAAAGGTGTGGAGGGGCCGATGGGCGATCAGGCCGGCGACGGCAATGCCGCGGAACGGATCACCCTGCTCGATGTGGCCCGCCATGCCGGCGTCTCACGCGCCACCGCCTCCCTCGTGCTCCGCGGCAGCCCCCTGGTCGCCGCCGATACGCGCGAACGCGTGCGGTCCTCGATGCGGCAACTGGGCTATGTCTACCATCGCGCCGCCGCCAGCCTCCGTACCCAGCGTACCCATTCCGTAGGGCTCGTCATTCCCGACCTGGCCAATCCGTTTTTCGCGGAACTGACCGTGGGTATCGAAGCCGCGCTCGACCAGGAAAATTACGTGGTCATGCTGGCCAATACCGCTGAATCGCCCGCCAAACAGGAACGCCTGCTCGCTACCCTCTATGAGAATAATGCCGACGGCGTTCTTTTCTGCCCCGCCGTGGGCACGCCTCGCGCCGCCGTGGATGCTCTCACCCGCCGGCGCCTCCCAGTCGTGCTGCTGGTGCGCTACCTCCTGGATCTCGATCTGGAGTATGTGGGGACGGATAATGTGCTGGGCGCCGAAATGGCGACGGAGCACTTGATCGCGCATGGCCACCGATGCCTTGCCTTTATCGGCGGATCTCCGACCTCGTCGGCCCGGCGCGACCGCTTGCAAGGATTTCACAATGCCCTGGCCCGCCATGGTCTGCCGGCCCGCGCGGCGCTGATGCCCCCCAGCCCTCCTACCCGAAACGGCGGCTACGAGGCGATCCGGGCCTTGCCGGCGGGCGAGGATCCGCCGACCGCCGCTCTCTGCTACAACGATGTGGTCGCCTTTGGTGTCTTGTTGGGGCTCCAGCAACGCGGCTATCGTCCGGGCCGGGATTTCGCGGTGATCGGCTTCGATGATGTTTCCGAGGCATCCCTCTGGTCTCCCGCTCTTACCACGGTCGCCGTGTCGCCGCGTCGGATCGGCGAGACCGCGGCGCACCTTCTGCTTACCCGCATTGGCCATGCCGGTGCTCCGCCGCGGCAGGTCATCCTCTCACCTTCCCTCGTCGTTCGGGCATCGTGTGGTCCACATAGCGAGCAGGAGAAGTAGCCATGAGCAGCGCCAAACCGCTTGGCTGGGGTTTGATCGGGGCCAGTGACATCGGTCAAACCCGCATGATCCCGGCGATCAACGCCCAGCCGGACAGTACGGTGGCGGCCGTCATGAGCGGGCAGGCAACCCGCGCCCGCGCCTATGCCGACCACAACGGCATCCCGAACGCCTACGATAGCCTGGAGGCGATCCTGGCGGACCCCGCCGTTGACGTGGTCTACATCAGTACGACCAATCAATTGCACCGGGAGCAGACCCTGGCCGCGGCACGGGCCGGGAAGCATGTCCTGTGCGAGAAGCCGCTCGCTCTCACCCTGGAGGATGCCGAGGAGATGGTTGCCGCCTGCCGTTCGGCCGGCGTGGTGATGGGCACCAACCATCACCTGCGCAACGCCGTCACCCATCGCACCTTGCGCCGCCTGATCGCCGAAGGGGTCATCGGCACGCCCCTGGCCGCACGGGTGTTCCACGCCGTCTACTTGCCGCCGCGTCTGCAAGGCTGGCGGGTCACGGCGCCGGAAGCAGGCGGCGGGGTCATTCTCGACATTACCGTTCACGATGCCGATACCCTGCGCTTCGTCCTCTCCGATGAAGTGGTGGAGGTTACGGCGCTCTCAGCCCAGCAAGGCATGGCCTCCGGCCAGGTGGAGGACGCGGTGATGGGGGTGATGCGCTTCGCCCGCGGCACCCTGGCGCAGCACCACGATGCCTTCACGATCGCCCATGCGCGAACCGGTCTCGAAGTGCATGGCGCCGAGGGGTCGCTCTATGGCGAGGATGTGATGACTCAGGAGCCGGTTGGCCGTATCGTGCTGCGGCGGGCAGGGCGGTCCGATGAAGTGATCGATAGTGGTCAACCCGAGGATCTCTATCGCCGCGCCGTCCACCTCTTCAACGACGCGGTGCGCGGGACGGGTGCGCCCGCCGCAGGCGGTGAGGACGGCATCCGGTCGCTCGCGGTTGGCCTGGCCGTCCTCGAATCCACCCGAACCGGCCGGTGCGTACCGGTTCGTTATCCCGGCGCGGCTTCGTAGAAAGCAGCTGCCCATGCCACGTGTGCGCGTTGTCTCTCCTGCCGACGCCGCGGCCCTGATCGCCGACGGCTGCACGGTTACCGTAAGCTCGTCGAGCGGCCTCGGCTGTCCGGATGCCGTCCTGCGCGCCATCGGCGAGCGCTTCGCCGCCACCGCAGCGCCGCGCGCCCTCACCATGGTGCATCCGATCGCCGCCGGCGACATGTATGGGATCGACGGCATCGATCATCTGGCGCAGCCCGGCCTGATCAAACGGATTATTGCCGGCTCCTATCCCAGCGGCCCCTCGTCGAGGCCCTCGCCGAAAATTTGGCGCTGGATCGACGAGAACGTCATCGAGGCCTACAACCTGCCCAGCGGCGTGCTGTTCCATATGCTCCGCGAAGCCGCCGCCAAACGGCCGGGCGTTCTGACCATGGTGGGCCTTGATACGGTGGTCGATCCACGGCGCACGGGCGGCAGGATGAACGCGGCCACCAGCGAAGACATCGTACGCGTGGTCCAGTTTGACGGCCGGGAGTGGCTCTATTTCCCGGCGCTGCCGGTGGACGTGGCGATCATTCGCGGCACCACGGCCGACGAGCAGGGTAACATCTCCATGGAACACGAGGGCGCCTACCTTGGCGCCTACGACCAGGCCGTGGCGGCCCGCAACAACGGCGGCATGGTGATTGCGCAGGTGAAGCGGCTGGCCGCGGCCGGATCGTTGCCCCCGCAGACGGTGCGCGTACCGGGCATCCTGGTGGACTTCCTGGTAGTGGCGCCGGATCAGTTGCAGACCACGGAGACTCCCTACGAGCCCGCAATTAGCGGTGAGCTGAATTTGCCGGCCGCTGCCTTTACCTTTGCCGCCTGGGGCCTCGATAAGGTGATCGCGCGCCGCGCCGCCATGGAGTTGCGGCAGGGCGACGCCGTCAACCTCGGCTTCGGTATCTCGGCGATCGCCCCGCGGATTCTGCTCGAGGAAGGGTTGGCGGGCGCCGTGACCTGGGTGATCGAGCAGGGCGCCGTAGGGGGGGTGTCGCTCCTCGATTTCCAGTTCGGCTGCGCGGGCAACGCGGAAGCCATTGTGCCTTCGCCGGATCAGTTCACCTATTTCCAGGGCGGCGGCTTCGATCGCAGCCTCCTCTCCTTCATGCAGGTCGCCGGCGACGGCAGCGTCAATGTCTCGCGCCTGGCCGCGCGTCCCCACGTGACGGCCGGGATCGGCGGCTTTATCGATATCACCGCCAACGCGCGGCACCTGGTGTTCAGCGGCTACTTTACGGCCGGCGGTTTCGCCGCCTCCCTCGTGAACGGCGAGGTGCGCATTAGGCGCGAGGGCCGCGCCCGCAAGTTCGTGCCCACGATCGAGCAGGTGACCTTCAGTGGTCGGCGCGCGCTCCAGACCGGGCAGCAGGTCACCTTCGTGACCGAGCGCTGCGTGCTTCGGCTGGAGGAGGCAGGCTTGACGGTAGTCGAGATCGCGCCCGGTATCGACCTCGCACGCGACGTGCTTGGCCAGGCCGAGATCCCGCTCCGCGTCAGCCCGGACCTGCGGCTCATGGATCGGCGCCTCTTCCGCGAGGAGCCGATGGGATTGACCTTGAAGGAGCGTTAAGTCGTGTCCGAGCCAACCGTGCTGCTCACCATCGATCGGCATATTGCAACTATCACGCTCAACCGCCCGGCGAAGCTGAACGCGCTCGATCGCGAGATGATCGAGTTGCTCGACCTCTGCTGCGCGCAACTCGACCGGAACGAGGAGGTGCGGGTGGTGCTGCTCACCGGAACTGGGGATCGGGCGTTTTGCGTGGGGGCCGACATCAACGATTGGGCCGCCCTGCAGCCGTTGGACATGTGGCGGACGTGGATACGCGAGGGACACCGGGTGTTCGAGCGCCTGGCCCGGCTGCGCCGGCCGGTGATCGCCGTCTTGAACGGCTCTACCTTCGGGGGCGGCCTGGAACTCGCCCTGGCCGCCGATCTGCGCCTGGCTGCCGATCATATTGAACTGGCGCTGCCGGAGACCGGCATCGGCACCGTTCCGGGCTGGGGCGGCACCCAACGGTTGCCGGCCTTGATCGGTCCGGCGCGCGCCAAGCAACTGATCTATACCGGCATGCGTGTCGATGCCCCTACCGCCGAGCGCTGGGGGCTGGTTAACGAAACGGCGCCGCCCTCGCAATTGACGGCGCGTGCCCTCGACCTGGCGCGGACCGTCGCGTCCCGGGCCCCGCTCTCGATCCAGATGGCGAAGCAATTGGTCGACGGCGGTCTGGGTATGGCGACCGGTCCTACCCTGGAGGCTCTGGCGGGGGCGTTGGCCGCGGGCACCGAGGATGGCCGGGAAGGTGTCGCCTCGTTCCGCGAGCGGCGCCCTCCCCAATTCAAGGGGAGATAGGAGGAGAGGATGGAGCCGTCAAGGGATCTCCGCGGGCAGGCCGAATCGGCGCTCGCCTTCGCGCAGGATCAAGTTCGTCAGCTGATCACGGCCTATCCCGACTATTTTCCCCTCTACACCGTCGCCGGTCGCTGGCGCCACGATCAGGAGGCGTGGACCAACTGGTGCGAGGGGTTCCTGGGCGGGATGCTCTGGATCTTCGCCCGGCGCACCGGCGATCCGTGGTGGCGGGAGCGCGCCGAACACTACTCGCGTCTGATCGAACCTCGCAAGCACGACCGTGCGGTCCACGACCTCGGCTTCCTGTTCTGGCCCACCTGGAAGCGCTGGTATGACGCTACCGGCGACGAGCGAATCAACGAGGTGGTGGTGGAGGCAGGGCGGACGCTCGCCCTCCGCTTCAACGAGCGGGGCCGCTATCTGCGATCGTTTATTGCCCCCGAGAGCCTCTTTATCGACATCATGATGAATGTCGGGATCATTTTCCACGCGGCCCGGCAACGGTCCGACCCTGAACTGCTCCGCATCGCCGTCGAGCACTGCTTGACCACGCGGCGTGTCCTGGTGCGCGGGGACGGCAGCACGGCGCACGAAGGCATCTTCGATCTGGAGACGGGTGCCTTCCTGCGCCAATCCACCCATCAGGGCCTGCGCGCCGATTCCTCCTGGGCCCGCGGCCAGGCATGGGCGATCCATGGCTTCGGCACCGCCTATCGCTTCACCGGCGATCGCCGCTTCCTGGATACGGCGCGTCGGTGCGCGGACTTCTATATCGAGCGCACGCCCGACCATGGGGTGCCGCCGAACGACTGGGAGGAGCCGCATCCTACCTATCCCTATGAGAGTTCCGCCGCCGCCGTGACGGCGGGTGGACTGCTGCAACTTGCCGCGCTCGTCGATGAGCCGGCGGCGGCGGACCATTATCGGCGCTATGCCCATACGATCCTTTCCACCCTGTGCGGCCCGGCGTTCCTGGCCAATCAGACCGCGAGCTGGGAGGGCATCCTCAAGCATGGGATCTATCACCTCCGCAAGGGTCTGGGCGTGGATGAGAGTGTCATGTGGGGAGAGTACTTCTTCGTCGAGGCGCTCGACACGGTGCTCAGCCCCCAAACAGAGGAGTGAGGCCGTTGCGACGGCAGTATGACCTGGTCATTATCGGCACCGGGGCGGGTGGCGGCACCCTCGCCTACGCGCTGCGTGACAGCGGGTTGTCTATCTTGCTGATCGAGCGGGGTGGTTATCTGCCGAGGGAGCCTGAAAACTGGAGTCCGGAAGCGGTCTTCGACCGGGGGCGCTACAAGGCGCCCGAGTTATGGCAAGATGGGTGGACCGGGCAGTCGTTTCAACCTGGGATCCACTATTTCGTGGGCGGCAATACCAAGGTCTATGGCGCCGCTCTGCCGCGCCTGCGCCGCGAGGATTTCGGCGCCCTTGAGCATCACGAGGGCATCTCTCCGCCCTGGCCCATAAGCTATAACGATCTGGAGCCCTATTATGGGCAGGCCGAACAACTCTATAGGGCGCATGGCGCCGGTAATGAAGACCCGACCGAGCCCCCGCGATCAACGCCCTATCCCTACACCGCCGTACCCCACGAGCCCTACATCGCCGATGTAGAGGCGCGGCTGCGCGCGCAGGGCCTTCATCCTTTCTCCCTCCCCCTGGGGATCGATTGGCGGCCGGATGGGCGCTGCATCCGGTGCAAGACCTGCGATGGATTTCCCTGCCGGGTGCATGCCAAGAGCGATGCCGATGTGTGCTGCGTCCGCCCCGCCCTGATTCGCCCCGATATCGACCTCCTCACCCACGCCTACGCCCAGCGGCTGCTCATTGACCGGGGCGAGCGCCGCATCAGCGGCGTGGCCATCGAACACCATGGAGACGCCCTGGAGATACGAGCGGAGATCGTAGTGGTTGCCTGCGGAGCAGTGAATTCGGCCGCTCTGCTTTTACGCTCGGCAACCCCGACCCATCCGCATGGACCGGCCAATAGTACCGGTCTGGTGGGACGCAACTACATGGTGCATAACAATACCGCCTTGATGGCCGTCCATCCCACTCGCCGCAACACCGGCGTCTTCCAGAAGACGCTGGCCATCAACGATTTCTATCTGAGGGGCGACGACTGGCCCTTCCCCATGGGCAATCTCCAGTTGCTGGGGAAATTGCAGGCCGGGATGCTGACCGCCGACCAGCCGTTGGTTCCGCGCCGCGTGTTGCGGGAAATCGCCGATCGCAGCATCGATTGGTGGGTGATGTCCGAGGATCTGCCGGATCCGGAAAACCGCGTCACTCCGGCGCCCGACGGAACAATCCGCGTCTACCGGCGTCCCACGAACCTCTCGGCGCACATCCGCCTGGTTCGGCGGGCGCGGCGGATGATGCGTGAGGCCGGCTATCCCCTCGTACTCACGCGCCGGATGGGAATCGAGACCAACTCCCATCAATGCGGCACCCTTCGCTTTGGCCATGATCCGGCAACGTCGGTGCTCGATCCCTATTGTCGCGCCCATGATCTCGACAATCTCTACGTCGTCGACAGTTCATTCTTCCCGTCCTCGGCGGCAAGCAATCCGGCCCTCACCATCGCGGCCCAGGCCCTACGGGTAGGAGACCATATGCGATCCCGCTATTCCCTTCCCCCCAGAACGATCAGCCGAGTCACGGGAGTAGAGAACTGATGGACAACCGCCGTTTCCACTACATTGTCGTAGGAGCGGGCGCCGCCGGCTGCGTGGTGGCCCATCGCCTGAGCGCCAATCCGGATGTCCGCGTACTGCTGCTTGAGGCGGGCGGCCCGGATCGTTCGCCCCTCATTCATATGCCTGCCGGGTTCACCAAGCTCACCAGTCCGGCGGTCAATTGGGGATTCGCCACCGTTCCTCAACCGGAACTCGGCCTGCGGCCTATGCACTATCCGCAGGGAAGGACGTTGGGAGGAAGCACTTCGATCAACGCTATGATCTATATTCGCGGCCATCGGCTCGACTACGACGAATGGCGCGATCTCGGCAACGCGGGCTGGGGGTACGACGGTGTATTGCCCTACTTCAAAAAGGCGGAGAACAATGAACGTTTCGTCGATGCCTACCACGGGGTCGGCGGCCCGCTCAACGTCGCCGACCAGGTCCAGCACAATCCCCTGACCAGGGCGTTCGTCCGCGCCGCCCAGGAGGTCGGGATCCCGTACAATTCGGACCTGAACGGCGCCAAACAGGACGGGGTGAGCTTCTATCAGGTGACGCAACGCAATGTGCGCCGCGAGAGCGCCGCCACCGCCTATCTGCGGCCCGCCCGGAAGCGCCCAAATCTGGAGATCGTGACCCACGCCACCGTGACCCAGGTGCTGGTCGCGCAGGGTCGCGCGGTAGGGGTGAAGTATGGCGATAACGGGCAGGAGCGGACCGTGTACGCGGAGAACGAGATCGTCCTCAGCGGCGGCGCGGTCAATTCGCCGCGCTTACTTCTCCTGTCGGGTATCGGTCCGGCCGCCGAACTGCGAGCGCTCGGCCTAGCGGTGGTGCATGACTTACCGGGGGTCGGCAAGAATTTCCAGGATCACATGGATGTGTATATTGCCGCCGAGAGCAGCCGGCCGATCAGTTACAACGGCGAGGATCGCTGGTTCCGTGCCATACCGCACGGCCTACAGTATCTGCTCTATAAGACCGGCCCGGTCACTGCCTGCGTCGCCGAGGCGGGATGCTTCCTTCGCAGTAGCGCCGAGGTCCGCTCGCCGGACATTCAGATCCACTGCTTGCCCGCCTACGTGGTCGATCATGGCCGCATGCGGATCAAGGGGCACGGCATCACGATCAATACTTGCCACCTGCGCCCACGCAGCATTGGAGAGGTTACGCTGCGTTCGGCCAATCCCCTGGATGCCCCGGCGATCAATCCCCGCTTTCTTGCCGATCCCTACGACTGGAAGGTCTCCATTGAGGGATTCAAATGGGGGCGGCGGATCCTCGCGGCGCCGGCCTTTGCCCCCTACATCAAGCGGGAGCGCCTGCCCGGCGCCCGCGCCCAATCGGACGAGGAGATCCGCGCCTATATTCGCACCTGGGCCAAGACCGACTATCATCCCGTGGGTTCTTGCCGGATGGGCGAGGATCGGATGGCGGTGGTCGATACCCAGTTGCGCGTGCGGGGCATAGAGGGACTGCGGGTGATCGACGCCTCGATCATGCCTACCCTGATCAGCGGCAACACGCAGGCGCCTGCGATCATGATTGGGGAAAAGGGCGCCGCG